>NZ_KV825062.1:0-6165 GCF_001816085.1 Micrococcus sp. HMSC31B01 | reverse complement strand
GCCGCGCGACACCTACGGCTGAGTCCCGGGCTGCCCCCCGCGGCGCACGACGGCGTCCCGGACGCGGCGAGGCCATGGGCGCCGCTCTGGCGCGCTCACAGGGTCGGTGACGGCCCGGGAGGCATGGGCGGTCTCCTGCGCACGTCCTGAGCCGTGTCCCTGGCCGCTGAGCGGGTGTTCTCCCGCGGCGGACCCCCGTCGATGCGGGCCCTCGGGGTGCCAGGCGGTACACTGGGACCAGTGAAAGGGGGCCGGCCGTCGTCCGTCCCCCGCCCCCGTGGATCTGCGGGAGCGTGTCGCGTGCCGGTTATGTCCGGGCGGCGGGGCGCGCCTGCGCGCGGGTCGACCCTGCCGCCGACGTCCGAGGAAGTGAGCCACCCGTGGTTGACGCCATGCCCGAGAACCCCGCGGAGGAGCCGACCGCCGCGTCGGCCGCGCCGAACCCGGAGGCCGTGCCGGACGCCGTCGGGCAGCCCGAGGCCCCGGTGAAGGACCGGAAGGTGCCCGGTGAGTACGGCGCCAGCGCCATCACCGTGCTCGAGGGCCTCGAGGCCGTCCGCAAGCGCCCCGGCATGTACATCGGCTCCACCGGGCCGCGGGGCCTGCATCACCTCGTGTACGAGGTCGTGGACAACTCCGTGGACGAGGCGCTGGCCGGCTACGCCACCGGCATCGACGTCACACTGCAGGCCGACGGCGGCGTGCGCGTGGCGGACGACGGCCGCGGCATCCCCGTGGACCTGCACCCCACCGAGGGGAGGCCGACCGTCGAGGTCGTCATGACGATCCTGCACGCCGGCGGCAAGTTCGGCGGTGGCGGCTACGCCGTCTCGGGCGGCCTGCACGGCGTAGGCATCTCCGTGGTCAACGCGCTCTCCCGCCGCGTGGACACCGAGGTCCGCCGTCAGGGGCACGTGTGGCACCTGTCCTTCGCGGACGGCGGCGTGCCCCAGGGCGAGCTGGTGAAGGGGGAGGCCACGGACGCCACGGGCACCGTGCAGACGTTCTACCCGGACCCGGAGATCTTCGACTCGATCGAGTTCGACTACGAGACCCTGCGTGCCCGCTTCCAGCAGATGGCCTTCCTCAACAGGGGCCTGCGCATCACCCTCACGGACGAGCGCGTCCAGGAGTCCAACGAGGTCGTCGACGACGAGATCGCGGGCGAGGGCGCCGCCGGTGAGGACGTCGCGGAGAACGGCCTGGCGGAGGACGCGGAGCAGGAGCCCCAGCGCCGCTCCGTCACCTACCTGTACGAGAACGGCCTGCTCGACTACGTCCAGCACCTCAACTCCGCCAAGAAGGTCGAGTACGTCCACGACGACGTCATCGCCTTCGAGGCCGAGGACGTCTCGGACGGCCGCTCCATGGCCGTCGAGGTGGCCATGCAGTGGACCTCCGCCTACTCGGAGTCCGTGCACACCTACGCGAACACGATCAACACCCACGAGGGCGGCACCCACGAGGAGGGCTTCCGCGCCGCGCTGACCTCCCTGGTCAACCGCTACGCGCGGGAGAAGGAGATCCTCAAGCCCAAGGAGGACAACCTCACGGGCGAGGACATCCGCGAGGGCCTGACCGCCGTGATCTCCGTGAAGCTCTCCGAGCCGCAGTTCGAGGGCCAGACCAAGACCAAGCTCGGCAACTCCGAGGCCCGCGGGTTCGTGTCCAAGGCGGTCACGGACCACCTCGGCGACTGGTTCGAGCGCAATCCGGGCCCGGCCAAGGAGATCATCCGCAAGGCCATCATGGCCTCGCACGCCCGCCTGGCCGCCCGCAAGGCCCGGGACAACGCGCGCCGCAAGTCCCCGCTGGAGTCCTTCGGCATGCCCGGCAAGCTGGCCGACTGCTCCTCGAAGGACCCCGAGCGCTGCGAGGTGTACATCGTGGAGGGCGACTCCGCCGGCGGCTCGGCCAAGCAGGGCCGCAACCCGGAGACGCAGGCCATCCTGCCGCTGCGCGGCAAGATCCTGAACGTGGAGCGCGCCCGCCTGGACAAGGCCCTCGGCAACGCCGAGATCCAGTCGATGATCACGGCGTTCGGCACCAACATCGGCGAGGAGTTCGACATCTCCAAGCTGCGGTACCACAAGATCGTGCTCATGGCGGATGCGGACGTGGACGGCCAGCACATCACCACGCTGCTGCTGACCGTGCTGTTCCGGTACATGCGCCCGCTCATCGAGGCCGGCCACGTGTTCCTCGCGCAGCCGCCGCTGTACCGCATCAAGTGGTCCAACGCCCCGCACGACTACGTGTTCTCCGACGAGGAGCGCGACGCCGCCGTCGAGGCCGGCCTGGCCAAGGGCTGGCGCTACCCCAAGGACAACGGCGTGCAGCGCTACAAGGGCCTGGGCGAGATGAACTACCAGGAGCTCTGGGACACCACCATGGATCCGGAGCACCGCACCCTGCTGCAGGTGACCATGGAGGACGCCGCCGCCGCGGACGCCGTCTTCTCCATGCTCATGGGCGAGGACGTGGAGTCCCGCCGCACCTTCATCCAGCAGAACGCCAAGGACATCCGCTTCCTGGACGTCTGAGCCGGACCCGCAGACCTGCCTGAGCCGACCACCCTCCCCGCCGTCGCGGGGAGCACGAGAGGACCCGCGTGAGCGACGAGACCACCCCCCAGACCCCGGACGAGCCCGTCGAGGGCGCCCCGACCCCGCAGCCCCCGCAGACCGGCCTGGACATCGAGGTCGAGCACTACGTGCTCCCCGAGGGCGCCGCCGACAAGGTCGAGCCCGTCGACCTCGAGTCGGAGATGAAGCGCTCGTACCTGGACTACGCGATGGCCGTGATCGTCGGCCGCGCGCTGCCGGACGTGCGCGACGGCCTCAAGCCCGTGCACCGTCGCGTGCTCTACGCGATGTACGACGGCGGCTACCGCCCGGACCGCGCGTTCAACAAGTCCGCCCGCGTGGTGGGCGACGTGATGGGCAACTACCACCCGCACGGCGACACCGCGATCTACGACGCCCTCGTGCGCCTCATCCAGGACTGGGTCCAGCGCTACCCTCTGGCGCTCGGCCAGGGCAACTTCGGCTCCCCGGGCAACGATGGGGCGGCCGCCCAGCGCTACACCGAGACCAAGATGGCCCCGCTGGCCATGGAGATGGTCCGGGACATCGACGAGGACACCGTCGACATGCAGGACAACTACGACGGCAAGCAGCAGGAGCCCGTCGTCCTGCCCGCCCGGTACCCGAACCTGCTGGTCAACGGCTCCTCGGGCATCGCCGTCGGCATGGCCACGAACATCCCGCCGCACAACATGCGCGAGGTGGCCGCGGGTGTGCAGTGGTACCTCGAGCACCCCGAGGCCACCCGCGAGGAGCTGCTCGAGGCGCTCCTGGCCCGCGTGCACGGCCCCGACTTCCCCACGGGCGCGCAGATCCTGGGCCGCAAGGGCATCGAGGAGGTCTACCGGACCGGCCGCGGCCCCATCACCATGCGCGCTGTGGTCAACGTGGAGGAGATCCAGGGCCGCACGTGCCTCGTGGTCACCGAGCTGCCCTACATGACCAACCCGGACAACCTCGCCGCGAAGATCGCGGAGATGGTGCGGGACGGCAAGATCAACGGCATCGCGGACATGCGCGACGAGACCTCCGGCCGCACCGGCCAGCGCCTGGTGATCGTGCTCAAGCGCGACGCCGTCGCCAAGGTGGTGCTGAACAACCTCTACAAGCACACCGAGCTGCAGTCGAACTTCTCGGCCAACATGCTCGCGCTCGTGGACGGCGTGCCGCGCACCCTGTCCCTGGACGGCTTCGTGCACCACTGGGTGAAGCACCAGATCGACGTGATCGTGCGCCGCACCGCGTTCCGCAAGCGCAAGGCCGAGGAGCGCGCGCACATCCTGCGCGGCCTGCTCAAGGCCCTGGACATGCTGGACGAGGTCATCGCGACCATCCGCCGCTCGGCCTCGGCGGACGTGGCCCGCGAGGCCCTCAAGGAGCTCCTGGACATCGACGACGTCCAGGCCCAGGCCATCCTGCAGATGCAGCTGCGCCAGCTCGCCGCCCTGGAGTCCCGGAAGATCCAGGACGAGTACGACGACCTCATGGCGAAGATCGCCGAGTACAACCGGATCCTGGAGTCCCCGCAGCGTCAGCGCGAGGTCATCTCCGAGGAGCTCGCCGAGATCGTGGCCAAGCACGGCGATGACCGCCGCACCGAGATCATGGCCGGCTTCGACGGGGACATGTCCATCGAGGACCTGATCCCCGAGGAGGAGATGGTCGTCTCCATCACCCGCGGCGGCTACGTCAAGCGCACCCGGATCGACCAGTACCGGTCCCAGGCGCGCGGCGGCAAGGGCGTGCGCGGGGCGACGCTGCGCGGCGACGACGTCGTCGAGCACTTCCTCACCGTGTCCACGCACCACTGGCTGCTGTTCTTCACGAACTTCGGCCGCGTGTACCGCATCAAGACGTACGAGCTGCTCGAGGCCGGCCGCGACGCGAAGGGCCAGCACGTGGCCAACCTGCTCGCGTTCCAGCCGGACGAGCGGATCGCCCAGATCCAGCCGCTCGTGGACTACGGCCGGGCCCCGTACCTCGTGCTCGCCACGCGCGGCGGCCTCGTGAAGAAGACGCCGCTGCTGGACTACGACACGAACCGCACCGCCGGCCTGATCGCCATCAAGCTGCGTGAGGGGGACGAGCTGGTCTCGGCCCGCGTGGTCTCGCCCGACGACGACCTCATCCTGATCTCGCACAAGGGCCAGTCCCTGCGGTTCACCGCCACGGACGAGGCGCTGCGTCCCATGGGCCGTGCGACCTCGGGCGTGACGGGCATGAAGTTCCGCGACGACGACTCCCTGCTGACCATGGACGTGGTGGAGGAGGACGGCTACGTCTTCACCGTCACGGACGGCGGCTTCGCCAAGCGCACCCACGTGGACGAGTACCGCCTGCAGAACCGCGGCGGCCTCGGCATCAAGGTCGCCAAGCTCGTGGACGACCGCGGCGAGCTCGCCGGCGGTCTCGTGGTGCGCGAGGACCAGGAGGTCCTCGTGGTGATGGCCTCGGGCAAGGTGGTGCGCTCCTCCGTCGCCGGCGTGCCGGCCAAGGGCCGCGACACGATGGGCGTGATCTTCGCCAAGCCGGACAAGCGGGACCGGATCGTCGCCGTCACCCTGAACAATGAGCAGGAGATGGAGGCGAAGGCGGACGCCGAGGCCGAGGCGGGGCCGGATGTACCCTTGGACGCAGACATCGACCCGACCGACCCCGTAGCCGCACCGGAGGACGCCCTGACGCAGGACGCCGGTGAGGGTGCAGACGGAGGAGAGCAGTGAGCACGTCCGCGTCGTCGCGTCCCGGCCAGGGGCGGAGCACCGGGAAGGCCGCCGAGCCGCGGTCCGGCCGCCCGGTGCGCAAGGCCAGCGGGTCCTCGCAGGAGGACCTGGTCCGCGCCGTCCCGAAGGCCAAGGTGCGCCGCGCCCGCCTGGTCCTGACCCGGGTGGACCCGTGGTCCGTGCTGAAGCTGGCGTTCCTGCTCTCGGTGGCGCTGGGCATCCTCACGGTGGTGGCGGCGGTGGCGCTGTACTCGCTGTCCGACGTCCTCGGGATCTTCGACAGGGTCAACGACGTGATCGGCACCGTGCTCGGCTCCGAGGCCGGGCGCTACACCGTGGCGTCCCTGGCCCCGCTGAGCACCGTGACCTCGCTGGCCACCGTGCTGGCCGTGGTCAACGTCATCCTGCTGACCGCCCTGGCCACCGTGGCCGCGCTGCTCTACAACCTCTGCGCGAGCCTCGTGGGCGGCCTCGGCGTCACGCTGACGGACGACTGAGCAGACCCTCGACGACGCCCCGCGCGGATTTGCGCGGGGCGTCGGCGTTCCTGTACAGTCATCTCCTGTTGTGAACGGCGTCAGCCGTGAGCGACGGTGAGGGCGTATAGCTCAGGCGGTTAGAGCGCTTCGCTGATAACGAAGAGGTCCCAAGTTCAAGTCTTGGTACGCCCACTCCCACCACACAGAGCCCCGGTCCGCTGGGGCTCCGTTCGTCTCCGGAGGTCTTCCCATGGGTCGACTGGCACGCGTGGCCCTCGTGGTCAGCGCCGCGGCAGCCGCCTATGGGGCGCGTTTCTGGCGGGAGAACAGTGCGGGGAAGGACGTCTGGGCCACGGCCACGGACGACCTGCCGGAGGA
>NZ_KV825061.1:0-3580 GCF_001816085.1 Micrococcus sp. HMSC31B01 | reverse complement strand
GACCGGCTCGCGGACCTCCCCACCTCGGGCGAGATCCTCGTGGGCGGCCCGGCGGCCCAGGCGCTGGACACGAACGTCACCACGCAGCGCGACCTGCGGGTCGTCATCCCGCTGATCCTCGCGATGCTGCTGGTCATCCTCGCGGTGCTGCTGCGCTCGCTCCTGGCGCCCGTGCTGCTCGTGGCGGCCACCGTGGTCAGCTTCGGTGCGGCCCTGGGCGTCTCGGTCCTCGTGTTCCGGCACGTGTTCGGCTTCGAGGACGCCGACCCCACCGTGCCGCTCTACGGCTTCGTCTTCCTCGTGGCGCTCGGGATCGACTACACGATCTTCCTGATGACCCGGGCGCGGGAGGAGACGCCTCGGCACGGCACGCGGGCGGGCGTGCTGCGCGCCCTCACCGTGACGGGCGGGGTGATCACCTCGGCCGGCGTCGTGCTGGCGGCCACCTTCGCCGCGCTCGCGGTGATCCCGCTGATGTTCATGGTGCAGTTGGCGTTCATCGTGGCCTTCGGAGTGCTGCTGGACACGCTGGTGGTGCGCACGCTGCTGATCCCCGCGCTCGTCCGGGACATCGGCCCGCGCGTCTGGTGGCCGGCGCGGGCCGCCTGAGCCCGGACGGCGACGGAGGGCCCGACCGGTGGTGCGGTCGGGCCCTCCGTGCACGCGGGCGCCTCAGGGGCGCGCGGTCACTTCTTCTTGGACTTCTTCGCGTTCGAGGCCGTGGCCTTCTTGGCACCCGACTTCTTCGTGCGCGCGCCCTGCGGGGCGGGCGCGGCCTGGTCGTCCTTCACCCGGCCCGCGGCGGCGGCCTCCGTGGCCGCACCCGCGCTGCTCAGGCGGCCGTCGTCCGTGGTGAGGAAGGAGCGCATGAACCACTGGAACAGCTCGAGCTGGGCCACCTGGTCGATGAGGATGTCCTGCGTGACCGGGTCGAGGTCCTCGGTGGCGTCGATCGCGGCGCGGTGGTCCGTCACGACGCCGTCGTAGACGAGGTCCAGCGCGGCCAGGTGCTCCAGGGTCGACGCGCGGCCCAGTGTGTAGTCGTCCCACGCACGGGCGGCCACGAGCGCGCCCGGGGTGCCGGCGGGGGAGACGCCCAGGGTGGCGATGCGCTCCGCGAGGACGTCCACCATCCCGCGGACCAGCTCGATCTGGGGGTCGAGCATCTCGTGCACGCCGATGAAGCCGGGGCCCACCACGTTCCAGTGGGCGTGCTTCAGGGTGAGCTGCAGGTCGTTGAGGGCGTGCAGGCGACCCTGGAGGATCTCGGCGGTGCGGCGGCCCGTGCTCAGGGACAGGCCCGGGACGGTGTAGTCGGCGGCGTTCTGCTCGGCCATGGTGGTGCTCCTTCTCCGTCGGGACGGGCGCGCCGTCGGCGGCGCCCCGTGATCCGCCATCCAACCGCGTGAGACCCCCGCGCCTCCAGGGCCGGGCGCCTGCACCGGGACGGATGGGGGATGGAGCCGGGGCCCGGGAATGGATCGCGGACCGCCCGCGTTGACCCTCGCAGAAGCAGAAGTGAGTGAAGTCGACTCAGGTTCACTTGACAGTCCACCGCCCCGGTGGCAACCTGAGTCATGAAGGCTCAAGTCCCTGCGGCGCCGGTGCCCCGGCCCGCGGGTCCGGCCCCCGCTTCACCGTCAGACAGGAAGGACCCCATCATGTCCCGTGCAGTCGGCATCGACCTCGGCACCACCAACTCCGTCGTCGCCGTCCTCGAGGGTGGCGACCCGGTCGTCATCGCGAACGCCGAGGGCGCCCGCACCACCCCGTCCGTCGTCGCGTTCTCCAAGGGCGGGGACGTCCTGGTCGGCGAGGTCGCTAAGCGCCAGGCCGTCAACAACCCGGAGCGCACCTTCGCGTCCATCAAGCGCCACATGGGCACCGACTGGACCACCGAGGTGGACGGCAAGAAGTACACCCCGCAGGAGATCTCGGCCCGCACGCTGATGAAGCTCAAGCACGACGCCGAGGAGTACCTGGGCGAGAAGGTCACCGACGCGGTGATCACCGTGCCCGCCTACTTCAACGACGCCGAGCGCCAGGCCACCAAGGAGGCCGGCGAGATCGCGGGCCTGAACGTCAAGCGCATCATCAACGAGCCCACCGCGGCCGCCCTGGCCTACGGCCTGGAGAAGGGCAAGGAGGACGAGCTCATCCTGGTCTTCGACCTGGGCGGCGGCACCTTCGACGTGTCCCTGCTCGAGGTCGCCAAGGACGAGGACGACTTCGCCACCATCCAGGTGCGCGCCACCGCAGGCGACAACCGCCTCGGCGGCGACGACTGGGACCAGCGGATCGTGGACTGGCTGCTCCAGCAGGCCAAGTCCAAGGGCGCGGACCTGTCCAAGGACAAGATCGCCCTGCAGCGCCTGAAGGAGGCCGCGGAGCAGGCCAAGAAGGAGCTCTCCTCGGCCACCTCCACCAACATCTCGCTGCAGTACCTGTCCGTGACCCCCGAGGGCCCGGTGCACCTGGACGAGCACCTCTCCCGCGCCAAGTTCCAGGACCTCACCAAGGACCTGCTCGAGCGCACCCGCAAGCCGTTCGAGGACGTCATCAAGGAGGCCGGCGTCAAGGTCTCCGACATCGACCACGTGGTCCTCGTCGGCGGCTCGACTCGCATGCCCGCCGTCTCCGACCTGGTGAAGGAGCTGACCGGAGGCAAGGAGCCCAACAAGAGCGTGAACCCGGACGAGGTCGTCGCCATCGGCGCCGCGGTGCAGGCCGGCGTGCTCGCCGGCGAGCGCAAGGACGTGCTCCTGATCGACGTGACCCCGCTGTCGCTGGGCATCGAGACCAAGGGCGGCGTGATGGCCAAGCTCATCGAGCGCAACACGGCCATCCCGACCAAGCGCTCCGAGACGTTCACCACGGCCGAGGACAACCAGCCCTCCGTGTCCATCCAGGTCTTCCAGGGCGAGCGCGAGTTCACCCGGGACAACAAGGCGCTGGGCACCTTCGAGCTGACCGGCATCGCCCCGGCCCCGCGCGGCATGCCCCAGATCGAGGTCACCTTCGACATCGACGCGAACGGCATCGTGCACGTCTCCGCGAAGGACAAGGGCACCGGCACCGAGCAGTCGATGACCATCACGGGCGGCTCCTCGCTGTCCAAGGAGGACATCGACCGCATGGTCAAGGACGCCGAGGCCCACGCGGACGAGGACAGGAAGCGCCGTGAGGCCGCCGACCGCCGCAACCAGGCGGAGCAGTCCGCGTACTCCGTGGAGAAGCTCCTGCAGGACAACGCGGACAAGCTGCCCGAGGACGTCAAGACCGAGGTGCAGGCCGACGTCGACGCCCTGAAGGCCGCCCTGGAGAAGCAGGACAACGACGACGAGGTCGCCGCCGCGTTCGAGAAGCTCCAGGCCTCCCAGGTCAAGATCGGCGAGGCCCTCTACGCCCAGCAGGGCGCGGAGTCGGCCGACGCCGGCGCCGAGTCCGCCGCCCCGCAGGGCGACGACGAGGACATCGTCGACGCCGAGGTGGTCGACGAGGACGACGAGAAGAAGGCCTGACACCCCGGTGCCGGGGCGGGCGTCCACGCCCGCCCCGCCCGGAGGCCCACGACGCCGGC
>NZ_KV825060.1:0-12805 GCF_001816085.1 Micrococcus sp. HMSC31B01 | reverse complement strand
ACGGCGTCCCCCACGAGCGCCGGGAGGCGGTAGGCCGCCGTCGCCCGCGGAGCGGCCTCCGGGGAGTAGCCGCGCTGATCCGGCGCGAGGGTGCGCAGCCCCGCGGCGTGCAGCAGCGGCTCGACGTGCCTCCAGGACGTGGCGTCCTGCGGGAAGCCGTGCAGCAACAGGACCGCCTCCCCCTCGGCCGGCCCGCCGTCGCGGACATCGAAGGTCAGGCCCTGATGCCGGAAGGTGGCCATGCCGCCCCCGAGTGCGCCGTCGCTCGTCACAGCCGGACGACCATCTTCCCCGTGTTGGCACCCTCGAGCAGGTCGATGAACGCCTGGGGCGCGTTCTCCAGACCCTCCCGGACGGTCTCGTCCCACTGGATCTTCCCGGCGGCGACCCATGGGCCCACGCGCTCGAGGAACTCGGGGCGGACCTGCGCCGCGTACTTCTGCAGGACGAAGCCGCGCAGGGTCAGGCACTTGCCGATCGCCAGGGCGAGGTTGCGCGGGGCGGCCGGCGGCTCCGTCGAGTTGTACTGAGCGATCGCGCCGCACATCGCCACGCGGCCGTCGACCCGCAGCGCGGCGATGGCGGCCTCGAGGTGGTCGCCGCCCACGTTGTCGAAGTAGACGTCGATGCCCTCCGGCGCCGCCTCGGCCAGCAGATCGGTGGGCGAGCCGTCGTGGTAGTCGAACGCGGCGTCGAAGCCCAGCTCCTTCACCCGCGCCACCTTCTCGGGCGTGCCCGCCGAGCCGACCACGCGCGAGGCGCCCAGCAGGCGGGCGATCTGGCCGGCGACCGAGCCGACGGCCCCCGCGGCGCCCGAGATGAAGACGGCGTCGCCCTCCTGCATCTCGGCCACGTGCACGAGGCCGGTGTAGGCGGTCAGACCCGTCATGCCCAGCACGCCCAGGTAGGTGCTGTCCGAGAACTGGGAGGTGTCCACGACCTGGACGGCGTCGCCGTCGAGGACGGCGTGCTCGCGCCAGCCGCGGCCGTGGAGCACGGACGTGCCCTCCGGCACGTCCGCGTGGCGCGAGGCGATCACGGTGCCCACCGCGCCGCCGTCGAGGGGGGCGTCGAGCTGGAACGGAGGCACGTAGGACTCGACGTCGTTCATGCGGCCGCGCATGTACGGGTCCACGGACATCACGGTGTTGCGCACGAGGACCTGGCCCTCGGCGAGCTCGGGGAGCTCGACCTCCGTGAGACGGAAGTTCTCCGGCGTCGGGGCGCCGTGGGGGCGGGAGGCGAGGTGGATCTCGCGCGTGCGGGTGGGGGTGCTCATGGTGGTCTCCTCGGGGTCGGGGCGGCGGGCTCGGTGGAGGGTCAGCGCGCGAGCAGGTCCAGGAGGCGGCGGGCGGCGTCGGCGGAGGAGGCCGGGTTCTGGCCGGTCACCAGGGTGCCGTCCGTGACCACGAAGCTCTCCCCGTCCGGGCCCTTGCGGTAGTCCGCGCCGGCGGCGATCAGCGCGTCCTCGACGAGGAACGGGACGACGTCCGTCAGCTGGGCGGCCTCCTCCTCGCCGTTGGTGAACCCAGTGACCTGACGGCCGCGCACGAACGGGGTGCCGTCGGCGGCGGTGATCGGGTGCAGGATCCCGGGCGCGTGGCAGACGAGGCCGAGCGGGCGCCCGGCCGCGTCGCTGTCGAGGATGATCCGCGTGGAGTCGGCGTCGGACACCAGGTCCCACAGCGGGCCGTGACCGCCCGGGTAGAAGACGGCGTCGAACCCGTCCACGTCCACCTGGGCCAGGGGCGTGGTGTGGGCCAGGGCGGCCTTGGCCTCCTCGTCCTGGTCGAACCGGCGGGTGGCGTCGGTCTGCATCTCCGGCTGCGAGCTCGTCGGGTCGATGGGCGGCTGGCCGCCGCGGGGCGAGGCCAGGGTGACCTCGTGGCCGGCGTCCGTGAAGACGTAGTAGGGCGAGGCGAACTCCTCGAGCCAGAACCCGGTCTTGCGGCCGGTGTCTCCCAGCTGGTCGTGCGAAGTGAGGATCATCAGGATGCGGGACATGTCTGGGGCCCTTTCGTCGGTGGGGACTGAACCCTCATGGTCGTACACAACCGAATCTCGGGCAAGGGTGACGGCGCCCACCAGCCTCACGCCGCGGCCGCCGTGCCCGGGACATCAGCGCTCCGTCACCCGCCCGTCCTGGACCTGCCAGCGGCGGTCGGTGCGGACGGTGTCCAGCATGCGGCGGTCGTGGGTGACGAGCAGCAGGGCGCCCTCATAGGTCTCCAAGGCCTGTTCGAGCTGCTCGATGGCCTCCAGGTCCAGGTGGTTGGTGGGCTCGTCGAGCACCAGGACGTTCACCCCGCGGGCCTGGAGCAGGGCCAGGGATGCCCGGGTGCGCTCGCCGGGAGAGAGCTCGTCCACGGGGCGGTTCACGTGGTCGGCCCTGAGGCCGAACTTGGCCAGCAGGGTGCGCACCTCCCCGGAGGCCATCTCGGGCACGAGCGCCTCGAAGGCCGCAGCGAGCGGGGCGGTCCCGGCCAGCAGTGAGCGCGCCTGGTCGATCTCCCCGATCTGCACGCTGGATCCCAGGGCGGCCGTGCCCTCGTCCGGGGCCTGGCGGCCCAGCAGCCCGCGCAGCAGGGTGGACTTGCCGGCCCCGTTGGGCCCGGTGATGCCGATCCGCTCTCCCGCGTTGACCTGGAGGGACACCGGGCCGAGCGTGAAGCCACCCAGCCGGAACACGGCATCGTTGAGGGTGGCGACCACGGAGCTGGAGCGCGGCTCCGCGCCGATGGTGAACTCCAGCCTCCACTCCTTGCGTGGCTCCTCCACCTCCTCCAGGCGCGCGATGCGGCTCTCCATCTGCCGGACCTTCTGGGCCTGCTTCTCGCTCGACTCACTGTTGGCCTTGCGGCGCAGCTTGTCGTTGTCCGGGGACTTCTTCATCGCGTTGCGCACGCCCTGGCTGGACCACTCCCGCTGGGTGCGGGCGCGGGAGACGAGGTCCTGCTTCTGCTCGGCGAACTCCTCGTACTTCTCCCGGGCCTGGCGGCGCAGGGTGGCCCGCTCCTCGAGGTAGGCCTCGTAGCCGCCGCCGTAGACGCGGTTGGTGCGCTGGGCGAGGTCGAGCTCCAGGACGCGGGTGACGCAGCGGGCCAGGAACTCGCGGTCGTGGCTCACCAGCACGACGCCGCCGCGCAGCTCCTGCACGAAGGCCTCCAGGCGGGTCAGACCGTCGAGGTCCAGGTCGTTGGTGGGCTCGTCCAGGAGCACGACGTCGAAGCGGGAGAGCAACAGCGCGGCGAGGCCGACGCGGGCGGCCTGCCCACCGGAGAGGGAGGTCATGAGGACCTGTTCCGGGGAGGCGGAGAGGTCGAGGCCGAGGTCGGCCAGGACGGCGGGGATGCGCTCCTCCAGGTCCGCGGCGCCGGAGGCCAGCCAGCGGGTGAGGGCGGTGTTGTAGCGGTCTGCGGCGGCGTCCGTGACGTCCGGGTCCGCCAGGCCCGAAGCGGAGGCGTCCATCTCTCGAGTGGCCTCGGCGCAGCCGGTGCGGCGGGCGATGTACCCGGCGACCGTCTCCCCCGGCACCCGCTCGTGCTCCTGCGGCAGCCAGCCCACGAACGCGTCGGCCGGGGCCAGGCTGACCGTGCCGGCCTGCGGCGCGAGGTCCCCGCCGAGAATGCGCAGCAGGGTGGACTTGCCCGCGCCGTTGGCCCCCACGACGCCGACGACGTCCCCGGGCGCGACCGTGAGGTCCAGATCCTCGAAGAGCGTGCGGTGGCCGTGGCCGCCGGCGAGGCCGGAGGCGACAAGGGTGGCGGTCATGGTGCTCCTGACGGAAGTGCGGCGGGCGTCAGGCCATTCTGCCGCGACTGAGCTCCACGAGCTTCTCGGCCCGGGCGCGCGTCGCCTCCTCTCCCGCCGCGATGGCGACGCCGGAGCTGCGGAAGTCCGCGACCGTCATCCCCTCGATCGGCGGGCTGATGAGCACGTCCGGCCGGTAGAGCGAGAGCCGGACGGTGGTGAGCTGGGCCTGCATGACGTCGATCGCCCGCATGGCCTGGCGCAGCGACGTGGCGGGCGAACGGCGGGTGCGCGCCCCGGGCTCCGGCCGCTCCAGGGGCTCGAGCGTGGTGGCATCGACGGCGATCACCCGCTGCGCGCCCAGAAAGCGCACCCCGTCCACCGGGATCTGGTTGAGGATGCCGCCGTCCACCAGCACGGAGTCCCCCACGGTCACCGGCTCCAGCGCGCCGGGGTAGGCGGTGGTCGCCTGGATCGCGGTGATGAGGTCCCCGGTGTTCAGGTAGCGGGTCTGGCCCTCGACGACGTCGGCCGCGGTGAGCACCAGGGGAATCTGCAGCTCCTCGAAGGTGTCCGGGAGCAGCTCGCGGAGCCAGGCCCGCAGCCTCTCGCTGGAGAGGATGCCGCCGGTCAGGCCCCAGTTGATGAGCCGCGGCCAGTCCACGCTCCGCTCGATCTTCTCGAGCGAGGCGGCGTCATGACCGGCGGCTATGAGCGCGCCGAGGAGGCCGCCCATGCTCGTTCCCGCGAGCACGTCCGGGCGGATGTCGAGCTCCTCGAGCACCCGCCAGACCCCGATGTGGCACAGCCCGCGCGCTCCTCCGCCGCCCAGGGCGAGGCCCAGCCGACCCGTGGGCCGTTCGTCATGCATCATGGGCCCAGTGTGCCACGGACATGACCGTGAAGGGAGCGATGCCGGTCAGTCCGTCTCCGGCAGGCCGGCGGCCCACAGGGAGGCGGCAGACGAGGGCGCGGAACGCCTGCATCGGTCCCTCACCGCCCTGACGACCACCGGGTTCCTGGGCGGCGTCGAGATCACGATCGGCCTGCTCGCGTACCTGCTCACGCTCCACGAGACGGGCAGCCACCTGCTGGCCGGACTCGCGTTCTCCATCGGCCTGGTCAGCCTGTTCCTCGCCCACTCCGAGCTCTTCACGGAGGGGTTCTACTACCCGATCACCGCGATCGCCGCCGGCCGGGGCACGTGGATGGAGCTGCTGCGTCTGTGGGCGGTGACCCTCGTGATGAACCTCCTCGGCGGCACCGTGATGATCGCCCTCGTGGTGGCGGGGTTCCCCGACCTGCACGGCACCCTGGCCGAGAGCGCCCACCACTTCCTGGACATCGGCTTCAGCTGGCAGGGCGCCGCCCTGGCGGTCCTGGCCGGGGTGGCGATCACCCTCGTGACGCGGATGCAGGCCGGGACGGACAGCCCGACGGCGATGATCGTCGCGTCCGTCGCCGGAGCCGTCGTCCTCGCCGGCGGTTCGCTCTTCCATTCGGTGATGGACTCGATCCTCATCATCGGAGCCATCCCGTCCGGAGCGCACGGCGTGGGCTGGCTCGAGTGGCTCAGCTGGGTGTGGTGGGTGATCCCCCTGAACATCCTCGGCGGGTTGGCGCTGACGACGGCGCCGCGCCTGCTGCGTTCCAAGGAGGTGCGGGAAGAGAAGGGGCGGTGAGGGCAAGGTCCGAATGGCAGGGGTCAGACGGCGTCACGCGTCCCGTCGGCGGCGGGCTCGGGCAGCTCCTCGGTCATCCGGGAGGAGTTGGGGAAGACGAAGCGGTAGCTGAGACCGGCGACCGCGGCGCCCAACAACGGGGCCACGAAGAACAGCCAGACCTGGCCGAGGGCGTCCCCGCCTGCGAACAGGGCCACGCCGAAGGAGCGAGCGGGGTTCACGGAGGTGTTCGACACGGGGATGGAGATCAGGTGGATCAGCGTGAGGGTCAGGCCGATGGCCAGCGGCGCGAAGCCGGACGGAGCACGGCGGTCCGTGGCGCCGAGGATGATGTAGAGGAACACGGCGGTCAGCAGCGCCTCTGTCAGGAACACCGCGCCCATCGAGTAGCCGGCGGGCGAGAGTTCGCCGTAGCCGTTGGTGGCCAGGCCGTTCTCCGCAAGCGAGTAGCCCGGACGACCGGAGGCGATCGCCAGCAGCACGCCGCCGGCCGCCACGCCGCCCACGAGCTGGGCGATCCAGTACGGCACAGTGAGCTTCCACGGCAGACGACCCGCGAGCGCCGCACCCAGGGTGACTGCCGGGTTGAAGTGACCGCCGGAGACGTGACCCACGGCGTAGGCCATGGCCACCACGGTCAGGCGAAGCCGAGGGCGACGCCGAGGAAGCCGATGCCCATGTTGACGCCTGTGGCGTCGTCGATCACGGATGCGGAGAACACGGCAGCGGCGTCCGTGGGACCGTCCCGCCGTTGCCTGGGCGCACCGTCTCGTCCCGCGTCCACCCTCCTGACCGCGCCGCCACGATCACGCCCGCAGATCAGGCAGCGGCCCTCATCCGGGACGGGGACGCCGCCGGGCACCGCTCGTCCGGCCGGAGGACGGGCCTCAGCCCGCCGGCTGATCCACCCCCGCGGCGGGACGCCCGTCCTCCAGGTAGACGCAGTGCGCGGCGTCCCAGGCGGCGTCGACGCGGCGGGCGATCGCCGGGCGCAGGAGCTTCCGGGCCTCCTGGCACGTCACGAAGCTATGCTCGGAGGCCTCGTCCTCCTGCAGGCGGATGGCGGCGACGTCCGCAGCAGTGAGCGGGTGGACGGCGCGGAAGAGGAAGCGCAGGCCGATCCGGCCGTCGGCCTTGCTGGGCCGCGTGTCGACGGCGACGAGCCGCCCGGCGGTCACCTCCAGCCCCGTCTCCTCCCGGACCTCGCGGCGGCAGCCGCAGGAGACGGGGACGGAAGGGATCAGGAAGGACATGGCGCCAGCCTAGAGGCCGGCGCCGGCGGGGCGCTGGCCGGCAGACTTATGTCCCGCGCGGCGGGCGCGCACCGTGCGGACGGCCAGGATCAGCCAGGCGAGCACGGCCAGCGCGGCGAACACCGCGGGCAGCACGTGCCCCAGGAGCACGGAGGAGGCGACGGCGGCGAGGAACGCGGCCAGGTTGAGGACGACGTCGTACATCGGCGTGATGAACCGCCGGTTCACCACGTGGAGCCCGGCGATCGCCACGCCGCACGCGAACGTCACCGAGAGCAGGAGGTTGACTACCGGGGGAGGGTATCAGCGGCGGTCGAGTCGGACGGCCTCGAGCATGCGGCGGTCGTGGGTGACCAGCAGCAGGGCGCCGTCCTAGGCCTCGAGGGCCTGCTCCGGGCGTTCGAGGCCTGCAGACGGGCGTCAGCCTTGCCGGGCATAGGCGTGCTCGCGTTGCGTCACTGACCCTTTGCGTCATGGCCGCGAGGCTTTGTCCGCGAGAGGCGGGCATCCCCTCGCTACGCTGAGGCCATGGCGACGGTTCTCCTCGTGCGGCACGGCCGCACCACGGCCAACGCGACCGGACTGCTGGCGGGCCGCACCCCCGGGGTCAGCCTGGACGATCACGGACGGGAGCAGGCGGCACGCACCGGGGGCCGGATCGCGGCCGTGCCCGTGGCCGCGGTGGTGGCCAGTCCCCTGGAGCGGTGCGCGCAGACGGCCCGCGCCCTCCTCGATCGCCAGCCGGGGACGGTGCCCTCGCTGGTCGACGACGACCTCACCGAGTGCGACTACGGCCAGTGGCAGGGACGCGCGCTCAGCGACCTGGCCACCGAGCCCCTGTGGGCGACGGTGCAGACCCAGCCGTCCGCCGTCGTCTTCCCCGGTGGGGAGTCCATGGCGGGCATGCAGGCCCGCGCGGTGGCGGCGATCCGCCGGCACGACGCCGCGGTCGAGGCCGAGCACGGGCCCGGGGCGGTGTGGGTGGCGGTGAGCCACGGGGACGTCATCAAGTCGATCCTGGCCGACGCGCTCGGCACGCACCTGGATCTGTTCCAGCGGATCGAGGTGGGGCCCGCCTCCGTGTCCATCGTGAGCTACGGTCCGGCCCGCCCGCGGGTCTGGGCGATGAACACCGACGCCGGGGACCTGTCCTGGCTGGCGACCCTCGGCCCGTCCGACGACGCCCCGGTGGGCGGCGGCGCAGGCACGGGCGCCGGTGCGGTGGACGAGCGGACGCCTAGGATCGTGGCATGACTGATGCACCTGCCCCCGCCCATGAGTTCGACTGGCCGGATCGCGTCGTGATCGGGACGCTCGGGCGTCCCGGCGCCCGCACGTTCTACCTGCAGGTGCGCACCGGGCCCCGGCTGGTGAGCCTGGCGCTGGAGAAGCAGCAGTCGGCCCTGATGGCGGAGATGATCGACGAGATCCTCGACGATCTCATGGCGCTGGAGGGCAACCCGCACAGCGTCCCGGCCAGCACGCCCGTGGAACTCGTGGACAACGATCCGCTGGACCCGGTGCAGGAGTGGTTCCGGGTGGGGGCTATCGGCCTGGGCTGGGACCCCACCACCGCGCAGGTGCTCGTCGACGCGCACCCCCTGACCGACGACGACGCCGACCCGGCGCTCGAGGCGGACGCCGAGGCCGTGCGCGTGCGGATGCCCGTCGGCGCCGCCCGGGCGTTCGCTCGGCGCACCCGGGAGGTCGTGGACGCCGGGCGTCCGGTCTGCTCGGACTGCGGCCAGCCCATCGACCCCGACGGCCACGACTGCACTTTCCCCGACTCCTGATGAGCGCCGCGGACGTGCCCGCCGGCGAGCTGGTGTCCGGGGAGCTGATGCTCACCGGCCGCATCACGACGGCCTCCAACGCCACCTTCCTGGGCAGCATCGGGGACACCTCGGTGGTCTACAAGCCGGTGGCCGGTGAGGCCCCGCTGTGGGACTTCCCCGCCGGGACCCTGGCCCGCCGCGAGGTGGCCGCGCACCTGGTGTCCGAGGCGCTGGGGTGGGAGATCGTGCCGCGCACCTGGCTGCACGAGGGCCCGTTCGGCGAGGGGATGGTGCAGCTCTGGCAGGAGCAGGATCCTGAGCAGGACGCCGTGGACCTGTTCCCGGCGGACCAGGTGCCGGCCTCGGGGTGGCTCACGATCCTGGAGGGTGAGGACGAGGACGGGAATCGGCTGGTCCTGGCCCACGAGGACACGGCGGCGCTGCGCCGCATGACGGTGTTCGACGTGATCGTGAACAACGCCGACCGCAAGGGCGCCCACATTCTCGCCATGCCCGGCGGGCACCGGTACGGGGTGGACCACGGGCTCACGTTCCATGTGGAAGACAAGCTGCGCACCGTGCTGTGGGGGTGGCTGGGCGAGGCGCTGAGCGAGGAGGAGCGCGACGGCGTCGCCCGGGTTCTCCACGGGCTCGACGGTGAGCTGGGGTGGGGGCTGGCGGAGCTGCTGGGTGCCGAGGAAGTCGACGCCCTTGCCGAACGCTGTGCCCGGTTGCTCGACGGCGGGATCTTCCCGGCCCCGAGCGGGCTGACGCCGGCCGTGCCCTGGCCGCTCTTCTGACGGGCCTGAGGCGTCAGCGCGGCCGCAGGGACAGCGGGCGCACTCAGTCCACGAGCCCCGCCGCGGCACCGGCCGCACGGTAGTCCGCGGCGAGCGAGTCCAGGGTGGCGTGAGCGTTGAGCCCGCTGGGGTTCGGCGCCACGAACAGCCGCGTGCCCGGCCACGGCGTCTGCTGCTCCCCCAGCACCGCCTTCGGGCGTCCGAACGCCTGCCGGTAGGCCGTCACCCCCAACACAGCGACGACGGCCGGCGCATGCGCTGCCACGAGCGCGTCCAGGCGGGCGGGGGCGGCGGCGAGCTCCTCCGCGGTGAGCTCGTCGGCGCGGGCGGAGGCCCGCGGGACGAGGTTGGAGATCCCGATGCCGCGGGCGTGCAGCTCGGCGAGGTCCTCGGCCTTGTAGCCGTCGGAGGCGTCGATCAGGTGTCGGGTGAGCCCGGCGCGGTGCAGGGCCGGGTAGAAGCGGTTGCCGCGGCGGGCGAAGTGCGCACCGGTGGCGGCGCTCCACAGGCCGGGGTTGATGCCGATGAACAGCAGCCGCAGCGGGTCCGGCAACAGGTCGGGGACGGTGCGGTCGCGGAACTGCTGGAGCTCGGCCTGGGTGAAGCGCATGTCAGTAGTGATACCTCGCCTGGAGGATGATCAGGTCCTCGCCGTCGACGAGGTAGACGAGCCTGTGCTCCTCCGTGATGCGTCGGGACCATGCCCCGGGCGCGCCGTACTTCAGCTGCTCGGGCTTGCCGATCCCGTCGAAGGGATCACGCAGGGCGGCGTCGATGAGGGTGTTGATCCGCTTGAGGACCTTGCGGTCCGTGGTCTGCCAGTGCGTGTAGTCCTCCCAGGCCGAGCGGTCCCACACGAGGCGCACTCAGGCGTCCCCGTCCATGCGGTCCAGAGCGTGCTCCTCGACGCTCCCTGCGCGGGCGCGCTCGTAGGCGTCCAGCAGCCGGCGGGCGTTGGCCGGGGAGCGGAACAGGTAGGCGGTCTCCTGCCAGGCGGCGTACTCGTCCGCGGGCATGAGGACGGCATTCCCCTTGCGGGAGACGATCTCTACGGCGTCGCGGTCCGCATTCACTCGCTCGATGAGCGGGAACAGGGTCTTGCGGGCTTCACTGGCGCTGATGGACATGCTGGCCTCCTCGGGTGCGATGTGGTACTTGCTTATGGTACCAGTTGGGGCTGTCGAACTCGGGGGGTGCCGTGCGGGATGCAGATCTCCTTGCCCTCGTGGTCCGTGGGCGCGGCGACGGCGTCCCCTGCTCTCCCAGGAGCGCCTTGGGCTTCCCGAAGATGTCCACACCCGCTCTCCTGACGCAGGCCCCCGCGGGCCGTTCTATTGTCCTGAGGACCATCGAGACGGCCGAACCCTGTTCGCCACAACATCGCCGTTGAAGTCCCATCTGCCCTAGGGCGTGTCTCCCTTATCGGTGGTGAGGCTCGCGGCAGGCTGGTCGGGTGAGGTCGACAGGGTCGCGGTATCAGGTGTTCACGGACGAGCAGTGGGAGCGGATCGAGCCGTTGCTGCCCTCGAATCAGGGCCGGCGTGGGCATCCCTTCGGGGAGCACCGCAGGGTGGTGGAGGGCATCGCCTACCGGTATCGGACCGGGGTCCCGTGGCGGGATCTGCCCCGGGAGCAGTTCGGGCCCTGGCAGACGGTGTGGAAGCGCCACCGCCGCTACGCCGCGGATGGGACCTGGGATCGGGTGCTGACCCACGTGCTGGCCGAGGCCGATGCGGCCGGGATGATTGACTGGGCCGTCTCGGTCGATGCGACCATCGCCCGGGCCCATCAGCACGCCACGAACACCACTCGTCCGGACCAGGACACAGGGGGCCGGGGCGAATCACAAGAAACTGCCGCTGGATGAGGTTGAGCCGCCCGGGCACGGCATCGGGCGTTCCCGCGGCGGGCTGACGACCAAGATTCACCACGCCGTCGATGGCCGCGGCCGGCCGCTGGCCGCGATCGTCACCGGCGGGCAGCGCAACGACGAGGCCGTGCTGGCGCAGGTGCTGGCCGAAATCCAGATTCCCCGACTCGGCGCCGGCGCCGCCCGAGCCCGCCCGGAGGCGGTGATCGCCGACCGGGCCTATGCCACCGGAGTGATTCGCAACGAGCTGCGCCGCCGCCGAATCACCGCGGTAATTCCGGAGAAACGGGACCAGATCGCGGCCCGAGCCCGTCGCGGCAGCCGCGGCGGGCGGCCGCCGGCCTTCGACGCCCAGGCCTACCGCGGGCGCAACGTCGTGGAACGCCACTTCGCCCTAGCCAAGCAATGGCGCGGCTTGGCCACTCGTTACGACAAGCTAGCGATCACCTACCGCGCCGCCGTCACCCTCTGCGCCATCTTCACCTGGCTACGCGCATAAGGGAGACACGCCCTAGCCCAGAGAGGAAGGGGTCGCTGTGCGCGGTGACTGCGGGCTTACACAGCCCGCTGACGTCGTGGCAGCGGCCCTTCTCCTGCGGCGTATCGCTCATCACCAACAGATCGAGGAACCGCGATGACAGGAACTGACGACGGCGTTGCCACGACGCGTTCACCCGAGGTAGCAGCGATCGGGGGTGGGATCGTTGGTCTGTCGACGGCGTACGCGCTGCGGGAGCAGGGCGTGCCGGTGCGTTTGTACGAGGCTGGTCTGCCCGGGACGGGTCAGTCCGGAGGCGAGTCGCGGATCTTCCGACATGCCCACGACGACCCGCGACTCGTTGCTTTCGCGTGCGAAAGCCGCGGCGTCTGGGATGAGTGGGCCGAACACTTCAACGTCGGGCTGGTCTCATCAGACGGTGTCCTGGCGATCGGAGACAGCGCCCTGGCGCGGCTGCGGGTGCTCAACCAGGTCGGCGGCGTGGAAGCGCACGAGATCGACGCGGTCGCGGTCACCCTGCTCAGCGCCGTGGCCCGGACCAGCTGACCGGCGCACCACTCCCCTTACGTGACTTGGACGGGGGCTCTCCATGCACCGGGGTCCTGGGCACCGCACACCGCAACCCACTGGGACTGCCGGGCAGAACTGGTCCTGCCCGAAGGCTCCCGCCCCGGCGGCCGAGAACCCGGTGTACCGTTCCGAGCACGAGCCCGACTGACAGGAGCGATGTGATGGAGAATCGATCGGAAGGCCTGCCCGCGGAGCAGCCGGTGGGCGAGCTGGAGGAAGTGGCCCATTTCCACGGCGCCATGCTCACCGGCGTCACGGTCTCGCACCGGGGGCGGATCTTCGTCAATTACCCGAAGTGGGGCGATGACGTCGCCTTCACGGTGGCCGAAATTCGCGACGGCGAGGCGGTGGCCTACCCGAACGAGGCCATCAATCGCACCGATTCCGACGACCTGGCGAACACCCTGGTCTCGGTGCAGAGCGTGGTGGTGGACCCTGCCGATCGGCTGTGGATCCTGGACACCGGAAGCCCGCTATTCAAGCCCACGACCTACGGCGGGCCCAAGCTCGTCTGCGTCGACCTGACCAGCGACACAGTGGTCAAGACCATCCTGTTCCCCCAGGATGTCGCGTTGCCCACCAGCTACCTCAACGACGTGCGCTTCG
>NZ_KV825059.1:0-3392 GCF_001816085.1 Micrococcus sp. HMSC31B01 | reverse complement strand
GCCGCCACGGTCCGGCTGCGACTGCGCGCCGAGCACGGCTGGGCCGACCTGATCGGCGCGAGCCGGTGCCGCGCGCTCACTCCGGCCGAGGCTGCCGACGTCGTCGCCGGCCTGGGCCCGGATCCGCTGAGCGACGACGATCCCGCGCCGTTCTACGACCTCGCCCGGCGGACACGGCGGCCGATCGGCGTCGTGCTGATGGACCAGGCGGCCGTCAGCGGGATCGGCAACATCTTCCGGGCCGAGGCGCTGTTCCGCGCCGGCATCGACCCGTGGCGGCCGGCCCGGGAGGTCTCCGCGTCGGACCTGGCATTCCTCTGGGCGGACAACGCCGCGCTCATGCGGGAGGGCGTGCGGCTCGGGCGGATCGTCACCACGCGGCCCGAGCACCGGCCGGGGATCCCTGCCGAATCGGCCTGGCCCGAGCACGCGAACTACGTGTACCAGCGGCAGGGCCTGGCCTGCCTCGTGTGCGGGCGCGAGACGATCGTGGTGGAGGAGATGGCGGCCCGGAAGCTCTACCGGTGCCTCACCTGTCAGAGCTGAGGGGCCTGTAGCAGGCCCGACCGGGCACAGCGGTCAAGGCACCGGCGCGGACGACGACGCACCCGAGAAAGCCATGAGCCGGGCCATCGTGTGCACACGATGACCCGGCTCATGAGGTCCGGAGGGGATGACGGGAATCGAACCCGCGTAGCCAGTTTGGAAGACTGGGGCTCTACCATTGAGCTACATCCCCGCGGGGCCGCGCTCGGCGCGGACCAGCGGCTGACACCGTATCACGGCGGGCCCGCGTCGGCCGTGGGGGAAGAGGCATGATGCACGGCTCCCGTCCCGCCCTCCGCAGGGCCGCGTCCGCCCTCGCCGGCCGTCGTCCCCTGTCCCTGCGCGGCGCCACCGTCCTCGTGACGGGCGGCGCGTCCGGCATCGGTCGACTGATCGCCCTGGGGGCCGCCCGCCGCGGCGCGGGCCGCGTCGTCGTCTGGGACCTCGACCTGCAGGGGGCTGAGGCCGTCGCCGCCGAGATCCGGTCTCAGGGCGCGGACGCCCAGGCCGAGCGCGTGGACGTGACGGACGCGGCCGCCGTCGAGGCCGCCGCCGCCCGCGCCGGAGAGGTGGACGTCGCCGTGAACAACGCGGGCGTCGTGACGGGCGTGCGCCTCGAGGACGCCACGGAGGAGGGCATCCGCCGCACCTTCGAGGTGAACGCACTCGCGCCGTACTGGCTGACCCGGGCGGTCCTGCCCGGAATGCGGGCCCGGGACCGCGGGGCCGTGGTCACGGTGGCCTCGGCCGCGGGGTTGGTCGGCGTCGCGCGCCAGACGGACTATTCCGCCACCAAGCACGCCGCGGTCGGCTTCGCCGAGTCCCTCGCCGCGGAGCTGCGCAAGGACGGCAGCCGCGTCACCTCCCTCGCCGTCTGCCCCTTCTACATCGACACCGGGATGTTCGCGGGCGTGCGCAGCCGGGTGCCCTGGCTGCTGCCCGTGCTGGATCCGCGCCACGTGGCGCAGGAGGTGCTGGACGCCGTCGAGGCCGGCCGCACCCGCCTGCTGCTGCCGCGCGCCGTCGGTCTGATCGCGCCCCTGCGCGCCCTGCCGGCGCCCGTCTTCGACCGCGCGATGGACGTCCTCGGGGTCAACGCCACGATGGACGGCTTCACGGGCCGGCGGTCGCGGCTTTTCGCGGGGCGCGAGACGGCGCGCTAGGATTCCACAGTCTGCCCTCGGGCAGTCCCTCGGGTGTCCGGCGAGCCTCCACCGCGTGAGCCCGCCGGCGTCGGGGACGACGGCGGGGTGTAGCTCAGCTTGGTAGAGCGCGCGCTTTGGGAGCGTGAGGCCGCAGGTTCAAATCCTGTCACCCCGACTCGACGTCAAGACCATCCACCACCACCAACAGGAGTCATCCGTGGTCAAGTCCACCGCAGAGAACCTCAGCCCGACCCGCGTCAAGCTGACCGTCGAGGTGCCGTTCGAGGAGGTGAAGCCCGCCCTGGACAAGGCGTTCAAGGACATCGCCAACCAGGTCCAGATCCCGGGCTTCCGCAAGGGCAAGATCCCGGCGCGCCTGATCGAGCAGCGCTTCGGCCGCGAGATCGTCGTGGACCAGGCCGTCAACGAGGGCCTGAACACCTGGTTCTCCGCCGCCATCGCCGAGGCCGAGGTCACGCCGATCTCCCGCCCCGAGGTCGACGTGACCGCCACCCCGGACGCGGAGAACGCCGAGGGCCCGGTGGCCTTCACCGCCGAGTTCGACGTGCGCCCGACCATCGAGCTGCCCGACTACAAGGGCCTCAAGGTGACGGTGGAGCCCGCCCAGGCCACCGAGGAGGACGAGCAGAAGGCCCTCGACGCCCTGCGCTCGCGCTTCGGCTCCCTCAAGGATGTGGACCGCCCGGCCGCCCAGGACGACTTCGTCACGATGAACCTGACCGCCACGGTCGACGGCGAGCAGGTCGACCAGGCCGAGGGCCTGTCCTACCAGGTGGGCGCCGGCACCATGCTCGAGGGCATCGACGAGGCCCTCGACGGCCTGTCCGCCGGCGAGGACGCCACCTTCGAGACCACGCTCAACGGCGGCGAGCACGACGGCGAGACCGCCGTGGTCAAGCTGGAGCTGACGGCCGTCAAGGAGCGCGAGCTGCCCGAGGCCGACGACGAGTTCGCCCAGCTGGCCTCCGAGTTCGACACCATCGCCGAGCTCAAGGAGGACCTGAAGAAGCAGGCCGCCGAGGAGGCCGTGAACCGCCAGGGCGTCGAGGCCCGCGACAAGGTCCTCGAGGAGCTGGCCAAGCTCGTCGAGGTCCCGGTGCCGGACGGCGTCATCGCCGAGCAGGTCGAGCAGCACTTCTCCGCCGGCGGCCACACCGCGGGCGACGACCACGACACCGCCGAGCACCGTGCCGAGCTCGAGCAGAACACCCGCGAGGCGTTCGCCAACGAGGTCATCCTGGACGAGGTCGCCGAGGCCGAGGAGGTCACGGTCGACCAGGGTGAGCTGATCGAGTACATCATCGCCACCTCCTCCGAGTACGGCATGGACCCGAACCAGTTCGCCATGATGCTCGACCAGGGCGGGCAGATCCCGATGATCATGGGCGAGGTCCGCCGCCGCAAGGCCCTGGCCAAGGTCCTCGAGTACGCCGAGGTCACCGACACCGACGGCAAGGCCGTGGACCTGACGGCGTTCGTGACCCCGGGCGGCCAGGAGGCCCTCGACGCTGAGGCCGAGGGCGCCGAGGCCGAGGGCGCCGACGAGGCGGAGGAGAAGCCCGCCGAGAAGGCCCCGGCCAAGAAGAAGTCGACGGCCAAGAAGGCCCCGGCCGAGCAGGCCGACGACGCCGAGGCGGCCGAGCAGGCCTGATCCCGGCCGGTGGGGACGCACCCCCGCCG
>NZ_KV825058.1:0-4335 GCF_001816085.1 Micrococcus sp. HMSC31B01 | reverse complement strand
GCCCGCCTCCCCTCGGGGAGGCGGGCCGCCGTGTCTGCGCGGGTCAGCGCGTCAGCGGACCCTCGTCACCCAGCGGGGTGGACGGGTCCGAGATGGTGTCCGGCTCGGCACCGTGGCGGGCCGCCGAGGTGATGTTGTCGTTGTTGGACTCGGTCACGCGATCTTCGCGGACGTCGTTCTTCTTGTCGTTGCCCTGCATGGCATCCTCCACCTTCGTCGTGGCCTTCTGCACCGGATCGGACTTCTTCACCTCAGCGAACTTCTGCTGGGCGGTCTCCTGGACCTGGCCGACCTTCTCCTGGGTCTTGGGGTCGTTCCAGAGCTTCTGGGCGTTCTGGGTCATCTTCTCGAGGTTCTTGCGGCCCTCGGCGGAGCCGAGCAGGTAGCCGAGTGCGGCGCCGAGGCCCAGGGTGATGAGGCGCATGGGTGGTCTCCTTCATGTGTCGGGACCGCGCCGACCCTCTTGGACGGGCCGGGCGGCGCGCTGGCGCGCTGTCCTGGGATCACTCTGGTCATCGGAGCCCGCCGCGTCAACGACTGAGGCGCACGGCCGTGCGAGGGTCGGCGGCGTTCGTCCCCGCCGTCCCGCCCCACGACGACGGCCGCCCACCCCGGAGGTGAGCGGCCGTCGTCGTGCCGGGGCCCGTGGGCCCACGGGGTCAGCCGAAGTGCTTCGGCAGGGTGGCCTCCCAGGCCTCGCGCAGCTCCGCGATCGGCAGGGTGAAGGCGTCCTGGACCTCGAGGGCCGCGGAGTCGGCGTCCACCACGCCGATGCGCACGGCCGCGTAGCCGCGGGCCGTGGTCATGTCCGTGAACCGGACCTCCTCGGTGCGGGGCACGGCCACGACGGCGCGCGCCTGCGTCTCGGAGAACAGTGCGGTGAACAGGTCCACGCCGGCGCGGCGCAGCACCTCGTCCAGCACCACGCGGGCGCCCACGCCGAAGCGCAGCACCATCTCGGACAGGGTGGCCGCGAGGCCGCCGCCGGAGACGTCGTGGGCGGCGTCGATCATGCCGTCCCGGGACATGTTGACCAGCAGCTCGCCGAGCAGGCGCTCCTTCTTCAGGTCGACCTTCGGGGGCAGGCCGCCGAGGTGGCCGCGCAGGCGCGCGAACTCGGAGCCGTCCAGCTCGTCCGCGGTCTCGCCCAGCAGGTAGATCGCCTGGCCGTCCGCGTCCGGGGCGAAGCCGGACGGGGTGCGGCGCAGGACGTCGTCGAGCTGGCCGAGCACCGCCACCGTGGGGGTGGGGTGGATCGGGGTGCTGCCCGTCTGGTTGTACAGGGACACGTTGCCGCCGGTCACCGGGATGCCGAGGGTCTGGCAGCCGTCCGCCAGGCCGCGCACGGCCTCCGCGAACTGCCACATCACGTCCGGGTCCTCGGGGGAGCCGAAGTTCAGGCAGTCGGAGACGGCCAGGGGCACGGCCCCGGCGGTGGTGACGTTGCGGTACGCCTCGGCCAGGGAGGCCTGCGCGCCCGTGTACGGGTCCAGGTAGGTGAACCGGTCGTTGCAGTCCGTGGCCAGGGCCACGCCTATGCCGGTCTCCTCGTCCACGCGCACCACACCCGCGTCGTCCGGGGCCGCCAGGGCGGTGTTGCCGCGGACGTAGCGGTCGTACTGGCGGGTGATCCAAGAGGTGTCCGCCAGGTTCGGGGAGCTCATCAGCTCCACGACGGCGGCGCGCAGCTCCTCGCCCGTGGCGGGCAGGTCCTGACCGGCCTCGGAGGAGCGGAACGTGTCCGCCTGGAGCTCGTCCTGCCAGGCCGGACGCGCGTACGGGCGCTCGTAGACCGGGCCGTCGTGGGCCACGGTGCGCGGGTCCACGTCGACGATGACCTCGCCGTCCCAGGTGATGATCAGGCGGCCGTCGCCGGTGACCTCGCCCAGCCAGGAGTACTCGACGTCCCACTTTGCCATGACGGCCTCGAACGCGGCGACGTTCTCCGGCGTCACCACGGCCATCATGCGCTCCTGCGACTCGGACATGAGGATCTCGCCCGGGGTCAGCGTGGAGTCGCGCAGCAGCACGTCGGTCAGCTCCACGCGCATGCCGCCCTCGCCGTTGGAGGCGAGCTCGGAGGTGGCGCAGGAGATGCCGGCGGCGCCGAGGTCCTGGATGCCCTCGACGAGGGAGTCGCGGAACAGCTCGAGGCAGCACTCGATGAGCACCTTCTCGGAGAAGGGGTCGCCGACCTGCACCGAGGGGCGCTTGGCGGGCTTGCCGTCGCCGTCGAAGGACTCGGAGGCCAGCACGGAGGCGCCGCCGATCCCGTCACCGCCGGTGCGGGCGCCGAACAGAACTACCTTGTTGCCCACGCCGGAGGCGTTGGCCAGACGCAGGTCCTCGTGCTTGAGCACGCCCACGGCGAGGGCGTTGACGAGCGGGTTGCCCTGGTAGATCGGGTCGAAGCGGGTCTCGCCGCCGATGTTCGGCAGGCCCAGGGAGTTGCCGTAGCCGCCGATGCCGGCCACCACGCCGTGGAACACGCGGGCGGTGTCCGGGTGGTCGATCGCGCCGAAGCGCAGCGGGTCCATCACGGCCACCGGGCGGGCACCCATGGAGATGATGTCGCGCACGATGCCGCCGATGCCCGTGGCCGCGCCCTGGTAGGGCTCCACGTAGGAGGGCGAGTTGTGGGACTCGACCTTGAACGTCACGGCCCAGCCGTCACCGAGGTCGGTCACGCCGGCGTTCTCGCCGATGCCCACCATCATGTGCTGCTTCATCTCGTCGGTGAGCTTCTCGCCGAACTGGCGCAGGTGCACCTTAGAGGACTTGTACGAGCAGTGCTCGGACCACATGACCGAGTACATGGCCAGCTCGGCCGCGGTGGGGCGGCGGCCGAGGATCTTCTTGATCTCGGCGTACTCGTTCTCCTTCAGGCCCAGCTCGGCCCAGGGCTGCTCGACGTCCGGCGTCGCCTGGGCGTCCGCGACCGTCTCGATGTTGAACTGCTGGCTCATGCATGGCCTCCACGGCTGGCGAGGGTGGTCAGGACGGAGGTGAAGAAGCCGAGGCCGTCCACGCCGGAGCGGGGGCCGGCGGCGGTGTCCGGGCCGAAGCCCGTCTCCACGGCGTGCTCCGGGTGCGGCATCAGACCGACGACGTTGCCGGCCGGGTTCGCGATGCCCGCGATGTCCCGGCGCGAGCCGTTCGGGTTCCAGCCCTGATAGCGGAACACCACGCGGCCCTCGGCCTCGAGGGCGTCGAGGGTCGTCTCGTCCGCCACGTACTGGCCGTCCTGGTTCTTCAGGGGCACGGTGATGGTCTGGCCCTGCTCGAAGTCGCGGGTCCACACGGTGTCCGTGCTCTCCACGACCAGCTCCTGGTCGCGGCAGATGAAGTGCAGGTGGTCGTTCTTGACCATCGAGCCCGGCAGCAGGTGCGACTCGGTGAGGATCTGGAAGCCGTTGCAGATGCCGAGCACCGGCAGGCCGTCCGCGTCGCCCTCGGGGCCGCCGGCCGCCGTCGCCACCGCGTCCATCATGGGGGCGAAGCGCGCGATCGCGCCGGCGCGCAGGTAGTCGCCGTAGGAGAAGCCGCCCGGGATCACGACGGCGTCCACGCCGGCGAGTGTCCGCTGCGGGTCCGCGTCGGCGTGCCACAGGGAGACGGGCTCGGCGCCGGCGAGGCGGACGGCGCGCAGCGCGTCCACGTCGTCCAGGGTGCCGGGGAAGGTGATGACGCCGATGCGCGCGCCGCTGAGCGGCGTCGTCGGCGTCGAGTAGTCGCCGATGAGGGGGAGCTCGGTCATCGGGCGCCCTCGGCCTCGTCCAGGACGGCCACGTTCACGACGTCCTCGATGACGGGGTTGGACAGCATCTCCTCGGCGGCCGTGCGGGCCTGGGCGAGGATCTCGTCGGTGACCTCGCCCTCCACGGTGAGCTCGAAGCGCTTGCCCTGGCGGACCTGGCTGAACTCGGTGAAGCCGAGGCGGGGCAGGGCCCCGTTGATCGCCTTGCCCTGCGGATCGAGGATCTCGGGCTTGGGCATGACGTCGACGACGATGATGGGCATGAACACGCTCCTGGGTGCGGGACGATGCCGCGGAGCAGGACGGTGTAGATGCCGTCTCACGCCCGGCCCTGGGCGCTCCGCGTGCTTGCCCGGCCAGTCTACTCGGCCGCCCGGACGCGGGATCGTGGGTGTGATGGGGGCGGCACGCGGCAGCCGGCCCGGCGTAGCCTGGCGGCATGAGACCTCAGCAGACCCGTATGTCCCCGCTCGGCCGACGCCGGCCGATCAGCCCGCTCGGCCCCGCGCTGCTCGCCGCGGCGGCCGGCGTCGTGCTGACGGGAGTGCGCCGCATCAAGGCCCGCTCCGCCCGGCGTC
>NZ_KV825057.1:0-2245 GCF_001816085.1 Micrococcus sp. HMSC31B01 | reverse complement strand
TGTGGTCCTGAATGCTGTGATCGCATGGTCAAAACGATTGTCAGACATGCCCTAGGGCTTCGATGACCGCGGCCTGGCTGGGCGTTGCCGGGTTCGTGGCGGCCTCTCGACGCACCGCGTCGCGGATCGCTTCGGGCACTCGCACGTTCAGGGCCACGGTCGGCGCCCCACGCCGCGCCAGGGGCGCATACCCACCGGCCGGGTCCGAGGTCGTTGCCGGTTCTGCGGGGATCACCGCTCCGGGAGCCGGGGTCTGGGGGGCCGGGGTGGGCTTGCGTCGCTGTGCTCGCAGACTCAGGTCGGGCTCAAGCTGCTTCTCGTTCATGCGGTGATCCTTTCGAAGATGAGGCCGGCCAGGTCGGCGTAGGCGGAGGCGACGGGTTCGCGCTTCTCATAGTGGCCCAGCCAGTCGCAGGCCAGACGTGCACCGGGGACGATGGAGCGGGCCGGCACCAGGGGGGTGAGCAGCAGCCCGGTCTCGCGCAGCTCCCAGCAGGGCCATGGACTGTTTGAACGCGGCCACGCTGCGGCAGGCTCCGTGCACCCCGACGCAGTCGTCCGAGGCGGGGCGGGCCGCATAGATCACCCGTCTGCGGCGGTGAACGCGTTGGGGGTCAACGGCCCGCCCTGACGGTCGGGGCAGTGGACGACGAGCTGTGGATGCCGCGAGCGAGACGAAGGGCGGGGGCTTCGCGTCTCCGCCTCTATCGTCGGGTCCCCGCGCCCTCCGGCCGACCCCATCCATGACGGCGCGGGGCTGCCGGCGTTCCGGACGGGCCCGGTTGACCGGCCTGCGATCACCCCACCGGCCCCGGGGACAGGGTCCACGTCGAGAGCAGCCGACCCAGCAGGCAGCCCCGCCCGGCCACCCTCAGTCCCGTGGCGTGACCGAGCGCAGCGCGAGCTCGGTGAGGACGGCCGCCTCGAGGGCCTCGCGTCCCTTGTCCTCTCGGGATCCGGGCAGGCCCGCCCGGTCGCGGGCCTGCTGGTCGGTGTCCACGGTGAGCACGCCGAAGCCCACGGGAACGCCGGTGCGCACCGAGACCTCCGTCACGCCCTGGGTCACGGACTGGCACACGTAGTCGAAGTGCGGGGTGTCCCCGCGCACCACGACGCCGAGGACCACGACGACGTCGAAGCGCTCCGCCAGCCGCGCCGCAGCGACGGTGAGCTCGACGGTGCCGGGCACGCGCACGAGCACGGGCTCCAGGCCCAGGTCGGCCGCGGCGGCCTGCGCCCCGGCGATCAGCCCGTCCATGATCTCCGTGTGCCACTGGGCGGCGACGATCGCCACGTTCAGGCCGCTCGCAGCGGCGGGGTCGGGGGTGAAGGTCGGGGCTCCGGCGCCGCTCATGGGGTGTCCTCCTGGTGGGTGGGGTGGGTCGGGTCGGTGGTCGGGTCATCGGCCGGCGTGGCGGGGCCGCCGGTGGCCGTCGGCGGTTCGAGCACGCGGTCCGCCAGGGCGTGGGCCATGCGGTCCCGCTTGGTGCGCAGGTAGACGACGTTGTGCTCGGTGACGGGCGTGGGGGCCGGGACACGCTCGACGACGTCGATGCCGGCCGCCCGCAGCCCCGCGACCTTCGCGGGGTTGTTGGTGACCAGGCGGATGCGCCGATGGCCGGCGGCCGTGAGGACGGCGGCGGCCCCGGCCCAGTCGCGCGCCTCGGCGGGCAGACCGAGGGCGAGGTTGGCCTCGACGGTGTCCATCCCCTCCTCCTGGAGCCGGTAGGCGCGGATCTTGTTGGCCAGGCCGATGCCGCGTCCTTCGTGGCCCCGGAGGTAGAGGACGGCGCCGCCCTCGGCCGCCGCGCGGGCGAGGGCGTCCTCGAGCTGGGGGCCGCAGTCGCAGCGCAGGGAGCCGAGCACGTCGCCGGTGAGGCACTCCGAGTGCACGCGGACGGTGAGGGGACGCTCCGGGTCGGTCTCCCCCGCCACGAGCAGCAGGTGTTCGGCCCCGGTCTCGGCGTCCACGTGCACGCTCACGCGGAACAGGCCGTGCCGGGTCGGCAGGGTGGCCTCGGCGGGGACGGCGGTCAGGGCCGGCGTCGTCTCCTCCAGGTGGGCCACGAGGTCCTCGATGGAGATGAGGACGAGATCGTGCTCGTCGGAGAACTCCCGCAGGGCGGGCAGGCGCATCATGGTGCCGTCGTCGTGGACGAGCTCGGCGATGGCGGCCACGGGCGCGACGCCGGCCAGGCGGCACAGCTCGACGCCGGCCTCGGTGTGGCCGCGGCGGGCCCGGACG
>NZ_KV825056.1:0-6661 GCF_001816085.1 Micrococcus sp. HMSC31B01 | reverse complement strand
CAGTCCGAGCTGTTCGGCTTCCCCAACCCGCTGATCGGCATCGTCGCCTTCGCCGTGGTGATCTCCACCGCGATGGTCGTGCTCTCCGGGGCCCGGCCCGGCCGCGGGTACTGGCTCGGGCTGCAGGCCGGGGTCACCCTCGGGATAGGGTTCGTGGCCTGGCTGTGGTTCCAGGCCCTGTACGAGATCTACATCCTCTGCTTGTACTGCATGATCGTCTGGGCGGCCATGATCCCCCTGTTCCTCCTGCTCACCGCCCGCAACCTCGCCCACGGCGTGATCCCCGCCCCGCCGGGGGTGGTCCGGTTCGCCACCGGCTGGGCCGGGACCCTCATCGCCGTCGCCTACGTCGCCGTCGCCGGCTCGGTCTTCGTCCAGTTCCTCCCCGCCTTCACCGGCTTCTGACCGGTCCTGGGGCGCGACCTCGCCATTATCGACTGAAGGCGCTATCATCGTCGTATGACGATGATTAAGGAGCCGGGGGTGTCCCCGGCGGCGGGCCTGGGCCCGGCGGCGGCGCTGTTCCACGGGTTCTCCGACCCCACCCGGTTGGCGATCCTGCGGCACCTGGCCACCGGGGAGCACAAGGTGCGCGAGCTGACCGAGCACCTCGGGTTGGCCCAGTCCACGGTCAGTGCGCACCTGGCCTGCCTGGCCGGCTGCGGGTTGGTGGCCTCCCGGCCGGTGGGCCGGGCCTCGCTGTACGCCCTGGCCGCCGAGCCCGAGCTGCTTCAGGTGCTGGCCGCCGCCGAGCGGCTGCTGACGGTCACCGGGCACGCGGTCGAGCTCTGCCCACACTCCGGCACCCCGGGCCCCGACGGCCCCGCCGCGGCCTGAGCCCGGTCCCGGAGAAGGAGGACACAGTTAATGGGTGCACACCACCACGCCTCGCCGGCGCACCGCTGGCGGCTGGCGGTCGCTTTCGCCATCACCACGGCGGTGCTGCTGGCCGAGGTGGCCGGGGCGCTGATCACCGGCAGCCTGGCCCTACTGGTGGACGCGGCGCACATGCTCACCGACGCTGGCGGGTTGCTGATGGCCCTGCTGGCCTCCACCCTGATGGCCCGGCCGCCCACGGCCCGGCGCACCTGGGGGTTCCTGCGCGCCGAGGTGTTGGCCGCCCTGGCCCAGGCCGCCATCCTGCTGGCCGTGGGTCTCTACGCCTTCATCGAGGGCCTGCAGCGACTGTTCGCCCCGCCCGAGGTAGCCTCCGGCCCTCTGCTGCTGTTCGGGATCCTCGGCTTGGCCGGTAACCTCGCCTCGCTGGCCGTCCTCGGCTCCGGCCGCGGGGCCAACCTGAACATGCGCGCCGCGTTCCTGGAGGTCCTCAACGATGCGCTGGGCTCGGTGGCCGTGATCGCCAGCGCCCTGGTCATCGCCACCACCGGCTGGGCGCAGGCCGACGCCGTGGCCGGGATGCTCATCGCCGTGTTGATTGTGCCCCGCACCCTGAAGATCCTGGCCGAGGCCGCGCACATCCTGCTCGAATCCACCCCCCGGGACCTGGACCTCGCCGAGGTTCGGGACCACCTTGAAGCGGTGCCGCACGTGGTGTCCGTGCACGACCTGCACGCCTCCCAGATCGCCACCGGGGTCCCCGTGCTCAGCGCCCACGTCGTCGTCGAGGACCACTGCTTCCACGACGGGCACGCCCCCCAGATCCTGGACCAGCTCCAACACTGCGTCGCCGAGCACTTCGACGTGGCGATCGACCACTCCACCTTCCAACTCGAACCCGCCGCCCACGCCCACCACGAACACCCCACCCACCACTGACCCAGTGGGGCTGGTTGAGCAATAGACGCGTCCGCAGGAGGAACCCCCCACCGGACACACCCGCAGCCGACATGGATGAACAGTGGCACGCCACTAGGGACATCCCGCATGACCCGTCCGGTGGTCCGTCCCGCGACGGCACGTCATACGACACGCCCCCGGGTGGGTCACCATCGGCGGCACACAGCTCCGCAGCCCGCGGTGGTCATCGGCGTTGGGCCAGCACCTTCTGTCCGGCTTCGCGCAGTTCCCCGGTGGGTGAGACGTGGCGGTAGAGGGTCTGGCGGGTGATGCCCAGTTCCTTACACAGGGCACCGACGTTGGTGTCCTTGTTCCCCATCGAGGCCATCGCCAGGCGGATCTTGGCCGGGGTCATCTTGTAGGGCCGGCCGCCCTTGCGGCCTCGGGCCCGGGCCGAGGCCAGGCCGGCCTTGGTGCGTTCGGAGATCAGCTCGCGTTCGAACTCGGCCAGGGCGGCGAAGATCCCGAACACCAGCTTGCCGGAGGCGGTCGTGGTGTCAATCGCCGCCCCCTGGCCGGTGAGCACCTTCAGGCCCACGCCCCGCTCGGTGAGCTCGTGCACGATGTTGACCAGGTGGCGCAGGTCCCGGCCGAGTCGGTCCAGCTTCCACACCAGCAGGGTATCCCCGGCCCGCAGCGCTTTCAGGCACGCGGCCAGATGGGGACGGTCATCGCTCTTGCCGGAGGCCTTGTCCTCGTACAGAGCCTCCGGTTCCACGCCGGCTTCGAGCAGGGCGTCGCGTTGCAGGTCGGTGGCCTGGGAGCCGTCAGCCTTAGACACCCGCATGTACCCCACGAGCACCGCCCACCACCCCTGTCATTTATTCGATCGTTTATGTGACACGAGGCCCGCAGAGCGAGATGTTGAGAAATATTGTCACGTAACCGGTCATTTATTCTACGTCTCGCAGACGGTCACGGCGCAGCTATGGTGACAGGTAGTCCGAAGGGATGCCGAGCTCGGTGAAATTGCTCCGGACGCCTTGGATCACTTCGTCGTTGTCGCGGCGGTACATCGTGCAGAAGTTGAAGAGTTGGCGGGCGGTCTCGGGGGTGGTCCGGGCTTCCTCGACGACGGCCTGAAAGTTCTTTTTGATCTCCTGCCAACGGATGGCGGTGGGGTCCGTGGTTTGTTCGGTGCTGCCGGGGTCGCGGGAAATGTCCGGTTGGGGCAGGAACACCTCGGCTTCGCGTCCGGGGCAGGTCATGGCCCGGGTTTCGAACAGGTGTATCGCGGTGGCGGCGGCTTCCAGGGACTGGAGTTGGCGCTGATCGGAGAGTTCCTCGTAGGGGCGCCACGGGCCCTGTCCGGCGCGGACCGGGTGGCCGGTGCGGTCCCACACCTGTCGTGTCAGCCGGCCGGGTGCGCCGCATTCGATGATGGTCGCGCCGAGCTCGTCGAGCAGCGTCCTGAGTAGTCGGAACCAGAGGCCTGCGTGCACCCGGTGTCGGGGAAGGGCGACGGATCCTGTGGTCAGGGCCTGCCAGGTCCGCTGGCCCATGCTCCGGATCGCCGCCCCGACCGGTCGCGGCTCGGGCCTACCCGGCGAGACGTGCCAGAAGTCGTGGTAGCCCACCGGGCCGTTGTGGCGTTCGAGTCGGCAGTGGTGGACGGGGCAGGAGAGCATTAGGGGCACCAGCCACGCCAGTTGGTAGGGGCAGGGAGGGGTGGATTCCATGGTGCAGCGCGGACAGGCCCGGTGTTGCCAGCCGGCATCCGTGGGCAACCAGGCCCGCCAGTCCTCCACGGTACGGTCGCGTCTCCTTCCCCGGGGCAGCAGTACCGCCAGCTGGCGGGTATAGGTGGTGTAGGCCTCCGCCGCTGGCTCGAGTTGGTCCAGCAGCCAGGGGGTCTGCCCGCCGAGAGTCATGGCCCGTATGGTGTCGGTTCCGGTTCTGGTGCGGCCGGCTAGCTGGTTGATGAATTCCTCCGGGGCGGCCACGTCCAGGTCCCCGGGGCGGGAGATGCAGAACCCGGTATCGAGAACGAGGTCCTCGACCTCGGCCCCGTAGCGGTGGGCTATCCGGCGCAGCCAGGAGGTGAGTGCCTCACCGGTGACCGGGGCCGGGTGCACCGGCCACCGAGTGCTCACAGCAGCTCGCGTTCGAAGACCCGGCGGCGTTCGGTCGGCCCGGTGTAGTTAGCCATCGTCAGGGTCCGGTGGTCGATGGCCTCGAGGCCGGACTCGACGGCGGCCACCGCGGCCGCGGTCAGCAGGTGGGCCAGCTCCCCGATGGTGCCCTCGCTGCGGGCCAGCAGGTAGCGGGCCATGTCCTCGGTGTCGATCACCGATGGTTTCCGGAGGGGGAAGGAGGCGGCGAAGCTGGCCAGCAGGGATCTCGCCTGGTCGTCGGCCTCCCAGAGCGGGAGCACGAAGGGTTCGAAGCGGTTCTCCAACTGGTCATCGGAGCGCACCGCCAGGTAGGCCTCGCGGGTGCCGACCCCGACCAGCGGGATGCGCAGTTCGTTGCCCAGAAACCGCAGTAGGTTCAGGAACTCCCGACGGGTGTCCCCGCGACCGGCCAGCACGTTGTGCAGCTCATCAACGACCAGCATCCGCGCCCCGACCTCGCGCAGCAGGGACAAGGCGAGGCGTTCGAGCTCCACCAGACGAGGCCGGGGCCGCAGGGGTGCGCCCAGGACGGACAGGATCGCGGTGTAGAACCGCAAGGGTGATGGTTCCGAGGGCATCTGCACGCACACCACCGGGACCTGCTCCCGGTCCGGTTCGGAGCTGGGCGGGTGCTGCCGGCGGAAGCGCTCGATGATCATCGACTTGCCGTTGTTTGTCGGGCCCACCAGTAGCAGGTTGGGCATGCGCTGCTTCGCCGGCCAGCCGAGCATGGTCTCCAGACGCTCGACGGCCTCGACCGCCTTCGGGTAGCCGATCCAGCGGTCCGCGCGGATCCGCTGGACCCGCTCGGCCGCCGGCAATCGCGCCACCGGCTGCGCGGCCGGGTGCAAGTGGGACAGCTCCAGCGGCTCGTACTCGTTGGCATTCACCATTGCTCGATCTCCCCGAACCGGGCCACCACATCCAAGTCCGTTGGTACGACCGGTGGTTCCGGCACCGGGGGCGTCGGCCTCGTAGTGGTCGTCCCGGTCTGGGTGCGGCGTTGCCTCTCGCGGCGGGTGCGCTTGGTGGTCTTCTGGGCGGTCTCGGAGATGGTGCGCATCTGCTCGATCATCCGGAACAGGCCCGACTCGTCGACTTCGGTGGCCCCACGCTCGCGCAGCCGGGCCAGAGCCTGCCGGTGCTCCCACACGCTGACCGCCGGGTTCGACAACGCCCGATACGGGACCTCGATGTACGCGGTGCCCTCGGGGTCCAGCACCCAGATGCGGCTGATATCGCGCGGATCCCGCCGGATGAGGAACCGCTCCAGGGCCTCGCGGCGTGCGATCCACGGCTTGAGCGCATTGGCGAAATAGTGGACATGGTCCAGAACAAACCCGGTGCGCGTGAGCTTGCGGCGGAACACGGGCAGAAAGTCCACTAAGAACGCCGTTGGGTTGGCCGTCGTCATCGGGGTACTGGTCGCTGCGACCGACTCGACCCACCGTCCGGCCGGGGTCTGGCCCAGCGTGGAGTGCACCGTGTCGTGGTAGGTCGCCACAGCCAACACCAGCCACCGCTCCAACTCGGCAATCGTCAGTGCGGCCATCTTCTCGGCGTCGTACGCTCCACGCTCGACTGGGTTCGAAAACGTGGTCCCCGGCAGCTCGTGGATCTGTCGCATGGCCGTGCCGATGACCCGCTCGACGATCCCGCCGTAATGCGGCCGGCCCAGCGGGCGGTAGTCGAGGCTGATACCGTGCTGGTCGCACCCGCGGGTGAGCGCTTCGCTCTTGAACTCCCGAGCATTGTCCACATACAGGGCCTTCGGCTTGCCACTCATCGGCCAGGCCGCGTCGATTCCGAGCCGCTCCAGCCAGGGCCGCTTGTCACCGGCCGCATGGGCCAGGCACAACCCCACCGACACCGCCGAGGGCGGCTCCAAGGTCACCACCATTCCAACCAGACACCGACTGCACACGTCGATGGCCACCGTCAGATACGGCCGTCCGATCGGCTGACGGTCACGGTCATCGACCACGATCAGATCCATGACCGTGTGATCGATCTGCACCTGGTCCAGGATCGACTCGACTACCGGAACCTCGTCCCCGGCCGATTGCAACGGCCGGACGCTCTCGGCCCCCTCGCGCCGCCGGCCCACCTCGACCGGATTCATCCGAGCGATCCGCGCGGCCACCGTGTTCCGTGCCGGAGCCGGCAGCCCCTGCACGGCGCAGGCCCGCGTGATCTCCCGATGCAGGGAGGCAATGCTGCGCTTCTGCCGGGTCAAGTACCGCTGGCACACCAGCTCACGGATGATCTGCTCCACTGGCTCCGTCAGCCGGCCCCCACCCTTGCCACCATCCGATCGCCGGGGGACAAGATCAGTGACCAGGCCCGAGCCCCGCCGGTACCGCTCCAGCAGCACGTACACCCGGCGCCGGGAGATCCCCAGCTCCATCGCGGCTTCGTCGACGGCAGCCAGTCCCACTGGATCGTGCTCGGCCAGGCGACCGATCACCCCGGCCCGCAACCGGGCCTGCTCCCACTCACGCTCGGGCACCGCAAGCACGCCCGGTCCAGCCATCTCATCCTGGTCGCCGTCCACGCCCGCCTCCTCATAGAGAACAGGACTACTGAGCAGATGCGACGCTAGTGCACAGGACTACTGAACGACCAGGGCTCGGGAGTCGACGACACCACCCCCGAGAGGACGGGCCCGAGAGCGCAGTCGACTTCTGAAAATGACACGAGGACTGAGCTCGCTCGACGTACGGTGAAGGATCCCCTTACGGGCATGCGAT
>NZ_KV825055.1:0-1739 GCF_001816085.1 Micrococcus sp. HMSC31B01 | reverse complement strand
GTCAACAACGTCATGCCCTCCTACAACTAGGGTGGGACACATGCCCGAACCCACCCCCGCATCCCTGCGCATCGCCGTCCTGATGGACAGCGACAACGTCTCCCCCAAGTTCGCCCCCCTGATCCTCGAGGAGCTCGCCACCTACGGCACCCCCACGATCAAGCGCGCGTACGGCGACTGGACCACGACCAACCTCAACGGCTGGAAGAAGGCGCTGAACCACCACGCGATCCAGCCGGTCCAGCAGTTCGCCTACACCGTGGGCAAGAACTCCTCGGACTCCGCGCTCATCATCGACGCGATGGACCTGCTCTGGATGGGCAACGTGGACGCGTTCGCCCTCGTCTCCTCCGACTCCGACTTCACGCGCCTGGCCACCCGCCTGCGCGAGGGCGGCAAGCGCGTGATCGGCCTGGGCGCCCGCAAGACCCCCGCCTCCCTGCGCAACGCCGTGGACCAGTTCATCTACCTCGAGCTGCTCGGCACCGCCACGGACCACGACGTCGACGACGACGAGACCGGCGAGGACGCCCCCGCCAAGGAGGAGAACGCCAAGGCGTCCGAGGGCTCCGGCCGCTCGGGGTCCCGCCGCGGTGGTCGAGGCCGCGGTCGCGGGGCCAAGACCACCGACGCCACCGACACCCCCGAGGCCACGGACGCGGACGCCGAGGCCCCCATTGCCGACGAGGCCCCTGCTGCCGACGAGGCCCCCGCCGGGGACGCCGCCGCCGGCAAGGACGGGAAGGTCGCGGAGGCGAAGTCCGGGGCCGGCCGTCGGGGCCGCCGTGCGTCGTCGTCGGACGTCACCGAGGACCCGACCCCGCCCGAGGTGCCGGTCGAGGCCGAGCCCGAGCACGACGAGGCCGACGCCGCCCCGCGCATCGACCTGCAGGCCGCGCTCACCAAGGCCGTCAACGCCACGAGCACCGACGACGGCTGGGCCACGCTGTCCCTGATCGGCCAGCACCTGAGCCGCACCCACGTGGACTTCGACCCGCGCGACTTCGGGCACTCCAAGCTCTCCACCCTCGTGGAGGACCAGCCGTACCTGCGCACCCGCACCGAGGGCCGCACCATGGAGGTCTCGCTGGTCCGCCGCCGCAGCCGCCGCGCCGAGGGCTGAGCGGCACGGCCCGTCGTCCCCCGCGGCCGGCGGGCCGGTCCACCGGCCGTTCACCCGCCGGCCACCCGCCCACCACGCCCGCCCGGTAGGCTCCCCGCCATGGGGAACACTCTGGGCTTCCTGCGCGGCGTCGACCGCCTGCACGCCTTCTACACGGAGAACGTGCGCATGCTCGCGCACGCGTACGACCTGACGGACGAGGAGGCCTCGGAGCTGCTCGCCAACACGGGCTTCACCAACGTCTCGGTCGCCATCCTGCGCGGCCCGCGGGTGGACATCATGGCCGCCGCCACCGGCGTGCCTCAGGACGAGGAGCACGACGCCGGCCCGGCGTCGACGGAGGACGACGCCACCGACCCGGACGGCGGCCGACCCGACTGAGCCTCGCCTCGCGTGCGGCCGGGCGGCTCAGGCCGCACCGCGCAGCACGGCCAGCACTCCGGCCGCGTCCGGCGTGGGGGCCGTCCCGAGCAGGGGCAGACCCCGCCGCGCGCACGTGTCACGGGTCGGCGCGCCGATCGCCACGAGCCGCACCCGCTCCCCCACCAGCGGCGTCAGACCCGCGGCCACGAACTCCTCCGCCGCGGACGAGCTGGTGAGCACCACGGCGGTCCCC
>NZ_KV825054.1:0-1131 GCF_001816085.1 Micrococcus sp. HMSC31B01 | reverse complement strand
CGGTGAAGGATCCCCTTACGGGCATGCGATCTGGGCTGACGCCTGTGACCGAGTGTTCAGTTCGCGCTGTATAGTTCAGTCCATGATGACTATTGCTTCGCGTCTCGACGTGATGAACCGCCTGGGTCGTGCACTGGCCGACCCCACTCGATCCCGGATCATCTTGACCCTGCTCGACCATCCCGCTTACCCGGCGGAACTGGCCCGAGATCTGGACCTGACACGCCCGAACGTGTCCAACCACCTGGCATGCCTGCGCGATTGCGGGATCGTCGTCTCCGAGCCCGAGGGTCGTCGGACACGATATGAGATCGCCGATTCGCACCTGGCGCAGGCGCTGACGGCACTGGTCGATGCCACCCTGGCAGTGGACGAAGACGCCCCGTGCATCGATCCCGCCTGCTCGCTTCCCGGATGCGACGCAGCTGGGGAGGGCGCATGATCCTCACCTCGGTCTTGCAGGCGATGGGCCTGTTCGCAGCGACCAACATCGACGACATCATCGTGCTCTCCCTCTTCTTCGCGCGAGGGGCAGGCCAGCGCGGCACTACCGCCCGCATTCTGGCCGGCCAGTACCTCGGATTCGCCGGCATCCTCGGTGCCGCGGTCCTGGTGACCATCGGCGCCGGAGCATTCCTGCCCTCGGCAGCCATCCCGTACTTCGGCCTCATCCCTCTGGGCCTCGGCCTCTGGGCCGCATGGCAGGCCTGGCGCGGAGACGATGACGACGATGACGACGAGGCCAAGGTTGCCGGCAAGAAGGTCGGCGTGTGGACAGTCGCAGGCGTCACCCTTGCCAACGGCGGCGACAACATCGGCGTCTACACCCCTGTCTTCCTCAGCGTGGAACCTCTCGCAGTAGTCGCCTACTGCATCGTCTTCCTCGCGCTCGTCGCGGTCCTGGTGGCCCTGGCAAAGTTCGTCGCCACCCGCCCCCCGATCGCCGAAGTGCTCGAACGCTGGGAGAACATCCTCTTCCCCATCGTTCTCATCGGCCTCGGCATCGTGATCCTCGTCAGCGGCGGAGCCTTCGGACTCTGACGTAGCGGCAGCGATCCAAACGGCCCCGACCGGGCGCACCCCTCTCGGTTCAGACCGCGACACCTACCTGCAGCCAGTCCTGCGTGATCG
>NZ_KV825053.1:0-4474 GCF_001816085.1 Micrococcus sp. HMSC31B01 | reverse complement strand
CAACGTCATGCCCTCCTACACCTAGGGTGGCGGCGTGACGCAGACCCCCTCCACCCCCGTGCGCCTCCGCGCCCGCGACGGCTTCGTGCTCGCGGCCCGCCACTTCGCCCCCACGACGACGACGCCCCCGGCCCGGCCCGCCGGCGCGGTGGTGATCGCCTCGGCGACCGGGGTGAAGGCCACGTACTACCGGCGCTACGCGGAGTTCCTCGCCGGCCACGGGTTCCACGCGGTCACGTTCGACTACCGGGGCGTCGGGGAGTCCCGTGAGCCGTTCGCCGTGGCGCGGCGGGCGCGGTGGGCGGACTGGGGCGCCCTCGACGCGGACGCCGTGCTCGGCTGGGCCCGGACGCGCCTGCCCGGCCCCCTCCTGACGGTGGGCCACAGCTACGGCGGGTTCGGCATCGGGCTCGCGGACGAGGCGCGGCATGTGGCCCGGCACGTGGCCGTCGGCGGGCAGCACGCCCACTGGCGGGACTACCGGGCGCGGCCGGGGCGTGCACGGATGTGGGCGCGGTGGCACGCGGCGATGCCGGCGATCACGCTGGCCCGCGGGCACTTCCCGGGGCGGCGGCTCGGCTGGCTCGAGGACCTGCCGCGCGGGGTCGCCCTGGACTGGGCGCGCAGTCGCCGCGACTTCACCGCGAGCGCCCGCACCGGCGCCGGCCGGGACGAGCTGCGCCGTCGTCTGGCCGCGTTCACGGCGGACGCGCTGATCGTGGCGCCCGTGGACGACGACTTCGGCACCGACGCCGCCCTCGACCGCGCGGACGCCTACTCGCCGGGTCGGCAGACGGTGCGCTGGCGGGTGCGGCCGGAGGAGCTCGGTGTCGCGGAGATCGGGCACTTCGGACTGTTCCACGCGCGGTTCGCGCCGGCCTTCTGGCCGGCCACGCTGGAGTGGCTGCGCGACGGCGTCGCCCCGGCCGCGGCCCGCTGAGGCTCGCGCACCGGAATCGCTGCGGCCCGTCCCGTCCCCGCTACGACGACGGCGGCCGCCCCGGCCCGGGTCTCCGGGCGGGACGACCGCCGTCGCACTGGTGCGCGTGATGTGTCGATACTACCCCGCGCCCAGCCGACGCCCAGGCGACACGTCAGTCCTGCATCGCGTAGTCGATGACGACGCGGCCCTCGATCTTGCCGTGGCGCATCTCGTCGAACACGTCGTTGATCTCGGTGAGCGGGCGGGTGTGGAACGTCGGGTGGATCTTCCCGGCCTCGTAGAACTCGAGTGCCTCGACCATGTCCTGCCGGGTGCCCACGATCGAGCCGCGGATGGTCAGGCCCTTGAGGACGATGTCGAAGATCGGCGCGGGGAAGTCGCCCGGGGGCAGGCCGTTGAACACGATGGTGCCGCCGCGGCGGGTCATCGCGATGGCCTGGCCGAACGCCTGCGGGTGCACGGCCGTGACGAGCACGCCGTGGGCGCCGCCGATCTTCTCCTGGATCTCCACGGAGGGGTCCGCGACGTTCGCGTTCACGGTCAGCTCCGCGCCGTGCCGGGAGGCGAGCGCCAGCTTGTCGTCCGCGACATCCACGGCCACCACGCGCATGCCCATCGCCACGGCGTACTGCACCGCGATGTGCCCCAGGCCACCGATGCCGGAGATCACGACCCACTGCCCGGGCCGCACCTCGGTCTGCTTCAGCCCCTTGTACACCGTGACGCCGGCGCACAGGATCGGGCCGACCTCCATCGGGTCCGCGCCCTCGGGGATCAGGGGCGCGTAGCGGGCGTCCACGAGCATGTACTCGCCGAAGGACCCGTTCATGGAGTAGCCGCCGTTGATCTGCTCCTCGCACAGGGTCTCCCACCCGGTGCGGCAGTACTGGCAGTGGCCGCACGCGCCCCACAGCCACGCGTTGCCGACCATGTCCCCGACCTTGAGGTTCTCGACGTCGGGCCCGACCTCCTCGACGATGCCCACGCCCTCGTGGCCCGGGATGAACGGCGGGGTCGGCTTCACCGGCCAGTCACCCTCCATCGCGTGCAGGTCCGTGTGGCAGACGCCCGAGGAGATGAGCTTCACGAGCGCTTGGTGCTGGCCGGGCGTCGGGCGCTCGACCTCCTGGACGTCGGCCTCTGTGCCGAACTGGGTGACGACGGCTGCCTTCATCGTGGTCATGGGGGATCACCTTTCGTGGGATGGGGAGGGGGGTCGTGCGGTGCCGGCACCGGCTCAGAAGAACCCGAGCTTGTCCTCGGAGTAGGAGACGAGCAGGTTCTTGGTCTGCTGGTAGTGGTCGAGCATCATCAGGTGGTTCTCGCGGCCGATGCCGGAGGACTTGTACCCGCCGAACGCGGCGTGGGCCGGGTAGGCGTGGTAGTTGTTCACCCACACGCGACCGGCCTGGATCGCCCGGCCCGCGCGATAGGCGGTGTTGCCGTTCCGGGACCACACGCCGGCGCCGAGCCCGTAGAGCGTGTCGTTGGCGATCCGCATGGCGTCGTCGAAGTCGGTGAACGTGGTCGTCGAGACCACCGGCCCGAAGATCTCCTCCTGGAAGATGCGCATCGAGTTGTCCCCGCGGAAGATCGTGGGCTGCACGTAGTAGCCGCCGGCCAGTTCGCCCTCCATCTCGGCGCGGGCGCCGCCGATCAGCACCTCGGCGCCCTCCTGACGGCCGATGTCCAGGTAGGAGGTGATCTTCTCGAGCTGGTCGTTGGAGGCCTGGGCGCCCATCATCACGTCTGTGTCGAGCGGGTTGCCGGTGACGATGCGCGAGGTCCGCTCCACGACGGCGTCGAGGAATTTCTCCGCGATCGACTCCTGCACAAGCGCACGCGACGGGCACGTGCAGACCTCGCCCTGGTTCAGCGCGAACAGGGTGAAGCCCTCCTGCGCCTTGTCCCAGTAGGCGTCGTCGTCCGCCATGACGTCCTCGAAGAAGACGTTGGGCGACTTGCCGCCCAGCTCCAGGGTCACCGGGATGATGTTCTCCGAGGCGTACTGCATGATCAGCCGGCCCGTCGTCGTCTCACCCGTGAACGCGATCTTGCGGATGCGCGGCGACTGCGCGAGCGGCTTGCCGGCCTCGAGGCCGAAGCCGTTGACCACGTTGACGACGCCGGCCGGCAGCAGGTCCGCGATCAGCTCGATGAACACCATGATCGAGGCCGGGGTCTGCTCGGCGGGCTTGATCACGACGGCGTTGCCCGCGGCCAGCGCGGGCGCCAGCTTCCACACCCCCATCAGCAGCGGGAAGTTCCACGGGATGATCTGGCCGACCACGCCGAGCGGCTCGTGGAAGTGATAGGCGACGGTGTCCTCGTCCACCTGGGACAGGCCGCCCTCCTGCGCGCGGATCGCGCCGGCGAAGTACCGGAAGTGGTCGATGGCCAGCGGCAAGTCCGCGTTGAGGGTCTCCCGGACGGCCTTGCCGTTGTCCCAGGTCTCCGCGACCGCCAGCATCTCGAGGTTCTCCTCCATGCGTTCCGCGATGCGGTGCAGCACGAGCGCCCGCTCGGCCGCCGAGGTGGCGCCCCAGGCCGGGGCGGCCTTCCAGGCGGCGTCGAGGGCGACGTCGATGTCCTCGGCCGTGCCGCGGGCGACCTCGCAGAACACCTTGCCCGTCACGGGCGTGACGTTCTCGAAGTACTGGCCCTTGACCGGGGGTGTCCACTCTCCTCCGATGAAGTGCTCGTAGCGGGACTTGAACTCGACCTTGGCGCCCTCGGTGCCCGGGAATGCGTAGACGGTCATGGTGCTGGCTCCTTTGCCTGCGGTTGCCTCGGCGCCGGGTGGCGCCCTGCCGTGGCTGTGACGCTAGTCACAAGGAGGTTGCACGGAGGTTGCAGCCGGGCGCGGGTGAGGGGCGGGCCGGGTCAGGCCAGGTCCCGCTCGATCCGCTCGAGCGTGGCCACGGCGAGCGCCCGCCGCGGCGAGTCCGCCGGCAGCAGACGCAGGGCGGCGCCCCAGAGCTCGACGTCGTCGCGGGCCTCGGGGCGGCCCAGGTAGGCCCAGAGCTGTTCGACATCCGCGTCCTGGGCGACGGCCTCGCGCAGCGCCTCCCCCAGCTCCGCGCGGATCGAGGCGACACCGGGGGACGCCGACCGCGGCAGCACCGGCCCGGCCGCCGCGTGCAGCGCACGGTCCAGATCCCCGGCGCGCAGCGCCTCCCGCGCGCACAGCAGGTCCGCGTGCACCTCCCCCACGAGCCGGTACGGCCGGGACAGCAGTGCCACCGGCGCCCCCACGTCCCGCAGCGCCCGGCGGAGTCGATGCACCTCGGCGCGCAGCGAGATGGCGCGGGCGGGGGAATCGCCCGGCGCGGGCCGGGGCCCGGCGGTCTCCTCCGGATACAGCGCGACCTCGAGCTCGGCGCCGGTCAGGCCCGGGCCGTGCCACGCGAGGAGGGTGAGGATCTCGGCGTGCCGGCCGGTGAGCTCGACCCCGTCCAGCGTGGGCGGCAGGTGGCCGGTGACGCGCAACAGGCCCGCGGCGGCGTCGTGGCGGTGCGGCGCGGCGGCGGG
>NZ_KV825052.1:0-9255 GCF_001816085.1 Micrococcus sp. HMSC31B01 | reverse complement strand
CGAAGTCCAGGAACTCCACCAGCACGGCCTTCTCATTGGGGGCCTGCGAGAGCACCCGGCTATTCTCCCGCACCAACTGACCGGCAGACCCAGTCGACTGCCCGGTGGACTGGGCGGTGGACTGGTTGGGGTCCTGCTGCTGGGCGGTGGCGGTCCCGCGGGCCACAAGGTAACCGATGAGGGCGGCGGCCACGACCAGGCCCAGCAGCACCCAGACCACGATCTTGGCCCGGCGCTGCCGGGACGGGGTGGGAGAAGACGGGGTGGAAGCGGTGGGGTCAGGGGAAGTCACGAGCGGTCCAATCCGTGAGGTGGGGGGCGTGTGCGGGCGGGGTTAGACGGGGGTGGTGAAGGGGCCGGCCAGGTTCTGCAGCTGGTAGATCCACAGGGTCCAGATCCCGGTGACCATCAGCACCCCGACGAGCACCAGCAGTACCCCGCCGATGATGTTGAAGGCGCGGATGTGGCGGCGGACGAAGCCCAGCGTTCGGGTGACCCAGTCCAGGCCCATCGCCACCAGCACGAAGGGGATGCCCAGGCCCAGACAGTAGAGGAAGCCCAGCAGGGCCCCGCGCCAGGGGTCCCCGGTGGTGGTGCTCAACGCCAGCACGGCGCTGAGGGTCGGGCCCATACACGGGGTCCAGCCCAGGCCGAAGACCACCCCGAGCAGCGGGGCCCCGGCGATCCCGGTCCTGGGCTGGAAGGACATCCGCCGGGTGTTCTGCAGGAACGGCAGCCAGCCGATGAGCACCAGGCCCATCAGGATCACGAACACCCCCAAGGCCCGGATCAGCGCGTCCTGCCACTGCAACAGCCACCCGCCGATCACCCCGAAGGCGGCCCCGTAGAGGGTGAACACCGCGGCGAAGCCCATAATGAACAGTCCCACCCCGGTCATCACCCGGCGCCGGTTGTCCGCCCGGCGCGGGTCGGCCAGCCCGGAGACATACCCCAGGTATCCGGGCACCAGCGGCAAGATGCACGGGGAGAGGAAGGACACCAGCCCGGCGACCACGGCCAGCGGCATCGCCACCAGCAGTGCCCCGGACTGGACCATCTCGGCGAAGAACCCACCCAGGCTCATGGCCGTCCTCCTCGGCCCCGGCAGCGGCGATGCGGGAAGGTGGGGCAGCAACGGGCAGTCACGGAGGGTCCTCACTGATTCAATCGATCGGGGTCGCCCGGCCCGGGCGAAACCCCGCAAGAGACTACAGTGCAGGCTGTATAGTTCACCACATGCTGACGATTGCGACACGGTTGGACGTGATGAACCGGCTGGGCCGGGCGATGGCCGACCCCACCCGATCCCGGATCCTGCTGTCCCTGCTGGAGGGCCCCGGGTATCCGGCCGAGCTGGCCCAGGCCCTGGGGCTGAGCCGGTCGAACGTGTCGAACCACCTGGCCTGCCTGCGGGACTGCGGGATCGTGGCCGTCGAGCACCAGGGCCGCCGCACCCGGTACGCGATCGTCGATGCGCACCTGGCCCGGGCGCTGAGCAGTCTGCTCGAGGTGACCCTCGCGGTGGATGCCTCCGCGCCCTGCCTGGACCCGGGCTGCCCGGTACCCCGGTGCTGCGACACGGCGGAGGTGGCCTCGTGAGCGCCGCCTGCGGCTGCGAGGCCCCGACCCCCACTCCCGGTGCACCCGAGGAGCACGAGGAGCACCGGCCGTGGTGGCGCGATGCAGCCATCCTGCTCCCGGCGCTCTCCGGGCTGGCGTTCCTCACCGGGCTGGTCCTGGAATGGTCCGGGGCCGGTCTCGTGGCCACGGTGGTGTTCTGGGTCGGGCTGGTGCTGGGCGCCTGGACCTTCGTGCCCGGGGCGCTGCGCGGATTGTTCACCCGGGGCCGGCTCGGGATCGGACTGCTGATGACGATCAGCGCCATCGGCGCGGTGATCCTGGGCTACATCGAGGAGGCCGCCGCCCTGGCGTTCCTGTACTCCATCGCCGAGGCCCTGGAAGACAAGGCCATGGACCGGGCCCGGGCGGGCCTGCGCGCCCTGCTGAAACTGGTGCCCGAGACCGCGACCATCCGGGCCGGCGGGGCCACGGTGGAGGTCGAGGCCAAGGACCTGCGACCCGGGCAGGTGCTCGTGGTCCGGCCCGGGGAACGGGTCGCCACCGACGGGATCGTGCGTACCGGGCGCAGTTCCCTGGACACCTCGGCGATCACCGGCGAGTCCATCCCGGTCGAGGTCGGCCCGGGAGACACCGTCTCGGCCGGGTCGATCAATACCGCCGGGGCCCTGGAGATTGACGCCACCGCCGCCGGCACCGACAACTCCCTGACCACCATCGTGCACCTGGTCGAACAGGCCCAGGCCGAGAAGGGGGACCGGGCCCGGCTGGCCGACCGGATCGCGAAGCCCCTGGTGCCCGGGGTGCTCATCCTGGCCGTGCTCGTCGCGGCCCTCGGGTCCCTGCTCGGGGACCCGGAACTGTGGATCACCCGCGCCCTGGTGGTGTTGGTGGCCGCCTCGCCCTGCGCGCTGGCCATCGCGGTGCCGGTCACCGTGGTCTCGGCGATCGGCGCGGCCAGCCGGTTCGGGGTGGTCATCAAATCCGGGGCCGCCTTCGAGCGCCTCGGCGGGATCCGCCACCTGGCGGTGGACAAGACCGGGACCCTGACCCGCAACCAGCCCACCGTCACCGCCGTGCTCGCCGCCCCCGGCATCACCGAGGACCAAGTGCTGGGCTGGGCCGCGGCACTGGAACAGCACAGCACCCACCCGTTGGCCGCGGCCATCACCGCCGCCACCCCGGACACGCCCGCGGCCGAGGGCGTCACCGAGACCGCCGGGCACGGGATCACCGGCCGCCTGGACGGGGCTACCGTCACCGTCGGCAGCCCCCGCTGGCTGGCCCCCGGCCCCCTGGCGGCCCAGGTCCAGGGGCTGGAGGACCAGGGCATGACCGTGGTCATCATCCACCGCGACGGGGCGGTCGCCGGGGCCATCGGGGTCCGTGACGAACTGCGCCCTGAGGTCCCCACCGTCGTGACCACCCTGACCGGCCAGGGCATCGACCTGACCATGCTCACCGGGGACAACGCCCGCACCGCCCGGGCGATCGCCGACCAGGCCGGCATCGACGACGTGCGCGCCGAGTTGCGCCCCGAGGACAAGGCCACCGCCGTCCACCAGTTGACCGGCACCCGGCCCACCGCGATGATCGGTGACGGCATCAACGACTCTCCCGCCCTGGCCGCCGCCGAGGTCGGCATCGCCATGGGCGCCACCGGCTCGGACGCAGCCATCGAATCCGCCGATGTCGCCTTCACCGGCCACGACCTGCGCCTGATCCCCCAAGCTCTGGCCCACGCCCGCCGCGGCCGGGCCATCATCAATCAGAACATCATTCTCTCGCTGCTGATCATCGCCGTGCTGCTGCCGCTGGCCATCACCGGCGTCCTCGGCCTGGCCGCCGTGGTCCTGGTCCACGAGGTCGCCGAGGTCATCGTCATCGGCAACGGCCTGCGCGCCGCCACCACCCGACGCACCGCCCTGGAACCCCTCACCGACCGGCAAGCCCAACCCGCCACCACGGGATGAGCTCCTACCGTGCCTGCGGGACAGAGACGCCCAGGCCCGGTGAGACCCGACCTGTCCGGTCCATCCGGTACCTGCCAGCGATTTCACAGGTCGCGCCGGGGTCAGCAGATCCACTGAGGCGCCGGGAAACGGGCGCATCGCGAAAGGACACGAATGAACCACCGGCGCAGGTACCCCCTGGTGCTCTTGACCATTGCGATCGGGGCCGGCGTAGTGGTCCTGGACCAGGTGACCAAGTGGTGGGCGGAGAACAGCCTGTCCACGGGCGAGCGAGTCCCGCTCCTGGGTGAGCTGCTCGGGCTCCAGCTGGCCTACAACCCCGGGGCGGCCTTCTCGTTCGGGGCCAACTCGACCTGGATCTTCACCATCATCTCGGCGGTGGCGGTCGCCGCGGCGATCTGGTTCACCCTCCGGGTCCGTACCGTGTCCTGGGCGATCGTGATCGGGTGTCTCGGCGGCGCGGTGACTTCCCACCTGGGTGACCGGCTCCTGCGCCCACCGTCATTCGGGCAAGGCCACGTGGTGGACTTCCTCGCCTACGGGAACTGGTTCATCGGCAACATCGCGGACATCTTCATTGTCGGCGGGGCGCTGGCCTCGGTCCTCCTGACCGCCACGGTGCCCGACCGGGGCACCGTCGACGTCGCGCGATAACCACTACTAGGACTCCCCTCCGCGGCCCGCTGCAGTCGGTCCCCCCTAGGGAGTCAACCTGCCGGCGCCGTACGAGACCACACGGTGATCTTGGCGGGGTGGGGCGGTGCGACAGGTGGGTGGCACGCCTCGACGCCGGTCGGCGATGGAGCAGAAGCCCCGGCCCTGGGAACGACAGACCATATCCGCGTCCCGACCCCGGTGCTCCTGACCCCTGTGGTCAAGGGGCCGATCGTGCACAGGCCGACGGCCGAGGGAGGGACTGACGCACGTACAGGTGACATACGATCTGTGGTGTTCCCACACCACAGGGAAGGATGTGCACCATGCCCGCCCCCTACCCCAAAGAGTTCCGCGATGATGTCGTCCGGGTCGCGCAGAACCGTGAGCCCGGCACCCATCTGAAAGACATCGCGAAGGACTTCGGCATCTCCGAGTCCTGCCTGACGAACTGGATTCGCCAGGCCGATATCGAAGCAGGCAACATCCCAGGCACCACCAAGGCCGAGGCCGAAGAACTCCGCGCAGCCCGCCGCAGGATCCGGCTCCTCGAGCAGGAGAACGAAGTCCTACGCCGCGCCGCGGCCTACCTCTCCCAGGCGAACCTGCCGAAAAAATGATGTACCCGCTCGTGTCCGAGCTCGCCGCCGACCAGATCCCGGTCGCGGTGTCCTTGCGGGTCCTCAAGCTCGCCCGCCAGCCCTACTACCGCTGGCGGGACCAGCCCGTCGCCGTTTCTGAGGTGGAGCAGGCCTACCGGGCCAACGCCCTGCACGCCGCTCACCTGAACGATCCGGAGTTCGGGTACCGGCTGCTGCGGGACGAGGCCGAGGCGGCCGGGGAGCGAATGGCCGCCCGTACTGCCTGGCGGCTCTGCCGCCAGAACGGGTGGCACTGCGGGTTCGGGGCCAAGCGTGGCAAGTACGGGACCCGCCCAGGCCCACCCGTGCACGACGACCACGTCCGCCGGGACTTCTCTGCCGAAGCTCCGAACCGGCTGTGGCTGACCGACATCACCGAGCACCCCACCAGTGAGGGCAAGCTCTACCTCTGCGCGATCAAGGATCTCTACGCCGGCAGGATCGTGGGGTACTCCATGGCCGGGCGTATGCAGGCCTCGTTGGCCGTGAACGCCCTCGAGCAGGCCGTGGCACGCCGCGGCGGCACCGATGCGGTGGCCGGGTGCATCGTGCACTCGGACCGCGGCTCGCAGTTCCGCTCGGCCCTATTCCAGGACGCCCTCACCACCCACGGGCTGATCGGGTCCATGGGTCAGGTCGGTGCTGCCGGGGACAACGCGGCTATGGAGTCCTTCTTCGCGTTGCTGCAGAAGAACGTGCTGGACCGACGCGACTGGGACACCCGGGACGAGCTGCGGGCCGGGATCATCACCTGGATCGAGCGGACCTACCACCGCCGCCGCCGGCAGGTGCGCCTGGGCCGATTGACGCCGGTCGAGTACGAGTTGATCATGGACCACACGCCCGCAGACGCGGCGTGAAGACGGCTGTCACCTACACGTGCACCAGTCCCCTATGACCCTTAGTCGATCGATGTTCAAAGGTCAAGACCTAAGTGACTCGTGGTCGTATGAAACATACTTGCGCGTTTGTGAAATCTTCGCTGCATCTCGACACATGGATCGAGCGTAGCGCCCGTGATCCCGTGCGCTGGTCAGGCGAGGGGCAGGAGGAGCCGATGTCAACCCTTCAGGGCCTGACCGGCGTATGAATCAAATTCGCGCGTTTCTGAAATCTTCGTTGCATCTCGACAACCGCTGCCTCGGTGTCGCCCCGGGAACGCACCCCGGCCGCCCACACCTCCGCCCCTGCAGTAGACTCCTGAACACTGTTCAACTCGTCGGGCACTCGCCATGCGCCCCGCGCCTCGGCTGAGCGCCCCCTCGCACTCGCTTCCGCACCAGGAGTCCCTCCATGAGCACTTCCGTGCCCTCGTCCCACGACGGCCACGTCCGCCCCGCGGCCACCACGACGGCGGACCGCCCCACCGACGCCGGCCGCCCCCGTCGCGGTTCCGCCGGCGGCAGCCTCGCGCGCATCGCCGTCATGACCGCGTTGATGGCCGTCCTCGGTCTGGTGCCGCCGATCGCCGTCGCCGGTGTGCCCGCCCCGATCGTGCTGCAGAACATCGCCGTGATCCTGGCCGGTGTGATCCTCGGCCCGTGGCGCGGGGCCGCCTCGATGGCGCTGTTCGCCGGCCTCGTGGCGCTCGGCCTGCCGCTGCTCAGCGGCGGCCGCGGCGGCCTGGGCGTGTTCGCCGGCCCGACGGCCGGCTTCATCCTCGGCTGGATCCCGTCCGCGCTGATCGTCGGCCTGATCTTCTGGGCCCTCACCTCCCGGGCCCGGCCCGGCCTCGGCGCCGGACGGGTCGCGCTCGGGGCGGCCGTCGCCGGGCTGATCGGTGGCGTCGTGATGGTCTACTTCTTCGGCGTGCTCGGCTTCGTCGGGATCGCCGGGATGGAGTTCGGCGCCGCCGTCCTCTCCATGGCCCCGTTCGTGCCCGGTGACCTGCTCAAGCTCGTCGTGTCCGTCATCCTCGTCGTCGGCCTGTGGAAGGCCTACCCCCGCGCCTTCCGATGAGCCCGGACCGTTCCGTCACCCTCACGGGCGTCCGCGTCGAGGCCGATGGCCCCGAGGGCGTCGTCGTGCTCCTCGACGGCGTGGACCTCACCCTCACCGCCCCGCGTGTGGCGGTGATCGGGGAGAACGGCTCCGGCAAGTCCACGCTGGCCCGCGCGATCGCCGGGCTGGCCGACGTCGTCGCCGGGGAGGTGACCGTGCACGGGGTGGACGCCGTCCGGGACGTGAAGGCGCTGCGCCGCACCGTCGGCTTCGTGTTCGCGAACCCGGCCGCGCAGATGGTCATGCCCACCGTCCGGGAGGACGTGGAGCTGACCGTGAAGTCGCTCAGGGACGACGCCGGCCGCCGCCTGACCAAGGACGACGTCGCCGCGCGCGTGGCCGCGGCGCTCCAGGAGCACCGGCTCACCGCGCTCGCGGACCGGGCGTGCCTGTCCCTGTCTTCGGGGCAGGCGCAGCGGCTGGCGATGTGCTCGGTGATGACCACCGGGCCGTCCCTGGTGATCGCCGACGAGCCGACCTCCCTGCTGGACGGCCGGCACCGGCGGATCGTGGCCGACCGGCTGCTGGCCGCCGACCCCTCCGCCCCGGACGGGTTCCAGCTGCTGCTGGTGACCCACGACCTCGAGCTGGCCCGTGCATGCGACGAGGCCGTGTGGGTCCACGGCGGCCGTGTGGAGCGGACCGGCCCGGCCGAGGACGTGGTCGAGGCGTACGAGCACTTCCTGGATCACGCCGTGGCGGCGGAGCTGCGCTGATGCTCTCCCTGTACATCCACGGCGACTCGCCCCTGCACCACGCCCGCGCCGGCCTCAAGACGGGCCTGTTCGCGGTGTGGGTGTTGGCCCTGACCCTGCTGCCACTGTCCCTGTGGACCGCGGGCGCCGCCGTCGTGGGCGCCGTAACCGCGTATCTCGTGGGCTTCGGGCTGCGGCGCGGGGCGGCGATGATCGCCTCCGACCTGCGCGCTCTGTGGCTGTTCTACGTGGTCCTGTTCGCGGCGCAGTGGATCTTCACCGACGCGTTCGCCGCCGGACTCATGGTGGCGCGCGTGCTCGGGCTCGTGCTCACCGCGCAGGTGTTGACGCGCACCACCCGGATCGCGGACATGACCGGGGTGGCCGAGGCGGTGCTGCGGCCGGTCGAGCGGATCCCGTGGGCGGGGCCGCGCCTGGCGCGGGCGGGGTTCCGCGCCGACCGCGTGGGCCTGGCGATGGGCCTGGTGCTCTCCTCGATCGGGCACCTGCGCGCCCTGGCCGAGCAGATCCGGCATGCGCAGGCCGCCCGCGGGGTGCGGATGGCGCCGTGGGCCTGGGCGCTGCCGCTGCTGGTGCTCAGCTTCAAGCACGCGGACGACGTCGGGGACGCCCTGGCCGCCCGCGGCATCGACTAGAGCCGCCCGCCCCCGGACCGCGTGGGGCGGCGGGCCGGCTCAGAGGGGGTTGTCCAGGGGCAGACGGTCGCGGTCGTAGGTGATCTCGGTGAAGCCGTGGGGCACGGGCTTGCCGTCCTCGCCCAGGGACACGAACACGATCTTGTCGATGGTCAGGATCATCTCGCCGGTCACGATGTTCCGCACCTTCGCCCGCATGGTCAGGGACGTGCGCCCGAACTCGGTGGCGCGCAGGCCCATCTCGATCATGTCGCCCTGCTTCGCCGAGGCCAGGAAGTTGATCTCCGAGATCAGCTTCGTCACGCACCGCGGGTTGCCCAGCTGCAGGGTCGCGTAGATGGCCGCCTCCTCGTCGACCCAGCGCAGCAGCGAGCCGCCGAAGAGGGTGTTGTTCGCGTTGAGGTCCTCCGGCTTGACCCACTTGCGGGTGCGGAAGTTGACGTCGTCGTGGGCGGCGCGGTCGGCCGAACGGGTGAAGAGCGTGGAGTCCATGGCCCCACGGTAGAGCGACGCCGACGCCGGCACGAGGGAGGGCGCCCGATGCGGAGACGTGCTCGAGCAGGCCGTAGGGTCGCCGGAAGGGATCCGCAACGGAGCACACAGGAAGGACCCGGCCGATGACCATCCGCCCCCACTCCGACCCCGTCACACCCGACGCCACCTGGCGCGATGTGCCGGTGCTCGGCTTCACGGTCGCGGCCGGCATCGCCGTCCTGTTCTGCCTGGTCTGGCTGCTCCGGGACGGACTCACCACCGACTACACGTGGGGGCTGCTGCTGTCCCCGGTGCTCATGAGTGTGCCCGGGGCGGCGGTGATGGTCCTCTGGGAGCGGCTCCTCGCCCGCGTCCCGCGGCTGGCCGCCACGCTGGTGGCCGTCGCCGCCCTCCTGGCCCTCGGGCTGGTGCTCGCATGGTGGCTCGTCGAGGTGAACGCGCAGACGCACCTGTTCACCGGGAGCACGTTCTGGCTGCTCGCCGTCGCCCCGGTCTGCGCGGGCCTCGCCTGGCTCGCGCACCGGCTGCTCCCGCCGGCCCGCCGGCCCGTGGGGGAGCCCCC
>NZ_KV825051.1:0-721 GCF_001816085.1 Micrococcus sp. HMSC31B01 | reverse complement strand
CGAAGTCCAGGAACTCCACCAGCACGGCCTGCTCGTTCGGGGCCTTGGACAGTACCCGGCTGTCTGGGCGCATCACCGGCGTGGCCTCCGAGGGGGCGCTCTGCCCGGTCCCGGAGGAGGCAGTTTGCCCGGAGCCCTGGGGGGCGGCGTCGCGGGGGCCGCTGGCGGCCACCACTCCGACGATCAGCCCGGCCAGCACCACAGCGGCCAGTACGACCCAGACGATGGTCTTGGCCTTGCGGGATGTGGTGCCCGGTGTTGACGGATCAGAGGGGGTCGGATTGCGGGTCGGTGTGCTCACGAAGGGATCCGTTTCGGTCGGTGGCGACGGCACCCTGCCGTCGGGGTGGGAATGAGCTGGGGCTGGGATGCAGGGGTGGGTCAGGGGTGGAGGGTCTCAGTGTGGGGGTGGGTGGCCGGTTCGATTTGGAAGGTGGAGTGTTCGATGGGTACTTGGAAATCCTGGGCCACGCACCGTTGCAGGTCGGTCAGCACAGTGCCCAGGTGCGCGGCGGTCAGGCAGCCGTTGTGCACGGTGACGTGCGCGGAGAGCACGGGGGTGTCGGAGTCGATGCGTGAAGCGTGCAGGTCATGGACCTCCAGCACGTGCGGCAGCTCCGATAGCCGGATGCGGACCGCCTCCAGGTCCAAGCCCTTGGGGGTGGTCTCCATGAGTACGTCGATGGTGTCGCGAGGGCGTGTCAGATGGTCTGTGTAAGCC
>NZ_KV825050.1:0-2096 GCF_001816085.1 Micrococcus sp. HMSC31B01 | reverse complement strand
GTACTCCTCCCGGGCGATCCGCACCCACCTGCGTGCCCGCCGGATCAAAGCCGTGATCCCCGAGCCGGCGGATCAGCAGGGCCACCGCAGGCGCCGCGGCTCGGCCGGTGGCCGTCCCGTGGGCCTGGACTCGCAGGCTTACAAGGGCCGGAACGTGATCGAGCGCCAGTACGCGCACCTGAAGCAATGGCGGGGCCTGGCGACCCGGTACGACAAGTACGCGATCGTCTACCGGGCCGCCGTGGTGTTGAACGCTGTGCTCGCGTGGTCCAAACGATTGTCAGACATGCCCTAGCTCTCGTTCCGTCTTCGGGAGAGGCTGGCGAGGTACTCGTTGTAAGAGTCGAGTTCGGCGTCCTCGGCTTTCTGTCGCTGTCTCGAGGTGCGCACGTCGCGGGCTCGCCAGCGGGACAGGCAGACGATGAGCACTACGAACATCGGCAGCTCCGCGTAGGTCCATACCAGCGTGCCGGCGATCGCCTGGTCGATGACGGGGTCATGGCTGCCTGTGGGGGTGGCGTATGCGCTGAACAGCGGTGTGGCGGTACGGAGCAGGATCAGGCCGAAAATGGCGTGGATCTGGATCTCGACGGCGATATCGACGAATCGTGCGGCGAAGGAGGGTTGGCGCGGTAGCGGATCGGAGGACCATAGCGGTGTTGCCGAGACGATGCCGAGGACGAGGATGACGAAGAGCAAGGCGTCCTGGCCGAAGGGGATGCGCATGATGACGCTGATCGCGTCGGTCAGGTAGAGGACCGGGTACAGCAGTATCGCAATGACGATGGCGACCACAGGGTGCAGTGCGGCGCTCCAGAATCGTGAGCGCAGTCCCCCGTGCGCGGCACGGAGCACGAGACGCCCGAGGCCGGTGTGCGGTGTGCTGCGCAGGAGCAGCAGCCCGGGTGACCCTGCGATGAGGAGCGGCGGAACGACGGTCAGCAGGGTGATCTGCTGGAACACCAGCGCTGTGATGGATTCCGTCGCGAGACGGTTCACACCGAACATCGTGATAGCGAAGATCAGGGCGCACCCGATCAGGAACGATGCTGTGCGGGCGATCGCCCAACGGCGCCTGTTTCGCCACATCCAGATCGCTCCTCGCAGATACAGTGCCGCGAACAGCAGAGCGGCGATGCCGACGGGTGAGCCGGTGAGGGGTTCGAACGTGACCCACTGGTCGATCGGCGGCACAGCGAATTTCCCTTCATCGAGGCGATCAAACGTCGGCGACTTCGGCCGCGGTGGTGGTGCCGGAGCGGGGTCAGGTGAGGCCGGAGTAGGAGTGGGGCCTTGGCCCTTGATCGTGGACACGGTGTCGGTTCGGTTATGCCGCTTCCGCAAGCGGCACCGGCTCCCAGGGCAACCAGGTACAAGGGAATCTGCCACCGCTCCAGCCAGCCGATCATGTACTTCCTTTCCGGGCGAGGACCTTGCCTCCATCCTCACGGAGCTGCCCGGTTGTCGCGACGTGGCGGTAGAGGGCCTGTTGGACAAGGAACCTACTGCCTGCCCTTCTCGGTTTCCCAACCTGTGTCCGGCTTTGCCGACAGCTCGGCTCCTCACGCCTCAGGTAGTGCCCGAGCGCCAGCCCTGCTTGGCGGGCGCCGATCACTAGCACGTCGGTCTTGGCCATGGTGTGGTTTCTCCTCGTTGCGGGCGCGTGGGCGGGCCGTAGTGCGGCTGGTGTGTCAGTAACCGGTGAGGGCCGGGAAGAAGGTCCAGAACACCGAGGCGGCCACGGCCACATAGGCGATGGCCACCAGGGTTCCGGCCCAGCCGGCGGAGAACCGCACCACCGCGGCGTGCGCGGGGATCACGCCGTGGGCGAGGTTGCGCACGGTGAGCAGGATGAACAGCGGGATCATCGCCGCCCACACGATCATGCAGTACAGGCACAGGATGTGGATCTCGAACAACGCCTGGGACCACAGCCAGATGGTGAACACCGTGCCGGCGGTGACCCCGGCCTGCAGGCCGGCCCAGTACCAGCGCCCGGGGCTCGCCCCGGAGAGGGTCACCATGGCGGTGGTGATGACCACGGCGAACGCCACGATGCCGATCAACGGGTTGGGGAAGCCGAACAGCTCGGACTG
>NZ_KV825049.1:0-895 GCF_001816085.1 Micrococcus sp. HMSC31B01 | reverse complement strand
GCTCTCGTGCGGCCGCGCAGTCCGCGGCCGTGCGCGGCACCCACGTCACCGTGTACAACGCGACCCGTACCCAGGGCCTCGCCGCCTCCTACGCGCAGCGGCTCACGAGCGCCGGCTACACCTCGGTGGACGCGAAGAACTGGAGCGGCTACGGCATCCAGTCCTCCACCGTCCTGTACAACGGCTCGGCCAACAAGGCCGCCGCCGAGGCGGTCGGCAAGGAGCTCGGCTTCCCGGTCATGCAGACCCCGAACCTGCAGGTGAACGGCGTCGCGGTGGTCGTCACCGGCTGACCCGCCCGCCGTGCGGCCGTGCCGGACGCGCACCCTTCCCGGCCCCCCGGCGGGGCGCCTCCCGAGGCGTTCTGCCGGGGGCCGTCCGCCGTCCGCGGAAGAGCGGGCTCCCGCACCGCGGACCCTTTGCACTCTCCCGGTGCGAGTGCTCATAATGGGGTTAGCACTCCGAAGGCGCGACTGCCAGCCGTACCCCGGTCGGTCCGGCGCCGTGGAGGAGGACCTGTCCACCGATGAGGCCCCCAGGGGCCGTCCGTCGCGGGCATCGGCGCGGGTCAGCCACCAGAAGTAGGAAGCCGACGTCCAGAAAGGACCTGCACATGGCCAAGACCATCGCATTCGACGAAGAGGCCCGCCGCGGCCTGGAGAAGGGCATGAACACCCTGGCCGACGCCGTGAAGGTGACCCTCGGCCCCCGCGGCCGCAACGTGGTGCTGGAGAAGAAGTGGGGCGCCCCCACCATCACCAACGACGGCGTCTCCATCGCCAAGGAGATCGAGCTCGAGGACCCGTACGAGAAGATCGGCGCGGAGCTCGTCAAGGAGGTCGCCAAGAAGACCGACGACGTCGCCGGCGACGGCACCACCACCGCCACCGTGCTG
>NZ_KV825048.1:0-9471 GCF_001816085.1 Micrococcus sp. HMSC31B01 | reverse complement strand
GCCCGGCGAAGCGGCCCAACCGGTCCTTGTACGCCACGAGCACGTTCGTGCCGCCGGTGATCATCGCGGCCACCACCATGGCGGCCACCACCCGGTCGCCCGTCCGCTCGAGGCGCGTCACGAGCGGCTCGAGCTCGCTCGCGCGGACGGTGACGTCGATCCCGCCGTCGTCGATGCGTTCCATCACCTTGCGGGCGTACTCCGGCAGGTCGATGCCGAGCTCGGCCGCCGCGATCGTGGCCCGGCCGATCCGGCCCGCCACCCGCCGGGGGTCGAGGTGCTCCCCCACGAGGCGCATGGCGAAGGGGTCGAGCACGCGGGTGTAGTCGAAGCCCGGGTGCAGGCGGCGGCCGATGCCGTCCACGATGATCAGCATCCGCAGCAGCTGCACGAGCTCGGGCGGCAGGGACAGCCGGTGGCGCCGCACGAGGGCGAAGATCTCCGAGATCAGCTGCGCCACGCGGATGTCCTCGAGCTCGCGCCCCTCGAGGCGGCCGACGATCCGGGCCACCTCCAGCCGGAGCCGACGGCGGTCCACCGGGCCGCGCGGCGGGGCGATGTCCAGCAGGGCCCGCACCAGCCCGTCGGTGTCCTGCCGGGCCAGCGCCATGGCCAGGCCCGCGAACCGGCGTCGAAGGGACGGGGAGATCCGCCCCACGGAGCCGAAGTCGATGAACCCGACGGTCCCGTCCGGCTCGATGAACAGGTTGCCCGGGTGCGGGTCCGCATGGAACACGCCGTGCTCGAACACCATGGCCAGCAGCACGTCGGCGGCCCGGTACGCCAGCTCCTCCCGGTCGATGCCGGCGGCGTCGAGTCCGGCCAGGTCGTCCACGCGCAGCCCGGAGAGCTCCTGCATGGTCAGCACGCGCGAGGTGGTCAGGTCCCACTCGATCCACGGGAACCGCACGCCCGGGGTGTCCCGGAAGCCGGCGGCGATCTCCTCGCAGGCCCGCGCCTCCACCACGTAGTCGAGCTCGGCGCGCAGCGAGCGGTCGAACTCGTCCACCATGGCCGGCACGTCCAGGTCGGCGAAGGTCCGTGAGGCCCGCGACCACGTGGCCGCCAGCGTCCGCAGGATCTCCAGGTCCGCCTGGACCTGCTCCACCACACCGGGCTTGCGGACCTTCACGACGACGGCGCGCCCGTCATGCAGGCGCGCGCGGTGGGCCTGACCGATGGAGGCGGTGGCCAGGGGCGCCCGGTCGAACCAGGCGAACAGGGTGTCGACGTCGGCGCCGAGGTCCTCCTCGACCGTCCGGGCGACGGCCTCGAAGGGCACCGCCGTCGTGCTGTCCGTGAGGCGGGCGAACGCCGCGCAGTAGGCCTCGGGGAACAGGTCCGGGCGCGCCGAGATCAGCTGCCCGAGCTTCACGAAGGTGACGCCCAGCTCCTCGAACGTGCGCACGAACAGCTCGGGGCGGGCCTCGGCGTCGATGCCCAGGTGCGGCTCCCCCTCCTCGAGGGGCAGCCACCGGGAGAGCCCGGCCTGCACGGCCGTGGCCCTGAGGCCGTTGCGGGCCATGACGTGGGCGATCTCGCGGTAGCGCTGCAGGTGGAGGGCCATGACGCCCACGCTACCGACCGCGCGGAGGGGTGAGTCTCGCCGCTCCGTCGGCGTACCGCAGGGCGCCCGGCCGGACCCGCGCGTCGGCCCCGATCCGCATCCCGTCCGCGAGCGCGCCCGCCGCCCGCAGCTCCCGCAGCCGCGCCAGCACCCGGTCCCGCACGTCCCACGGGCTGATCGTGTTGACGTTGATCTTGGTGGCGCCCTCGAAGCCGGCGAGGGTGGAGACGCGCCACTTGAGCATCACGCGCCAGGGCATCGGGGAGGCGACGCCGGGCGGGCGGGTGTGCCATTCCTCGTTGGAGGGGACATCGGGCCCGGTGGCCGCGTGGGCGGCGTGCAGCAGGTCGGAGACGGCGCGCAGCTCGGCCGCGGTCTGCCGCCACGGCTGCCCCACCGGGCTCGTGGAGTAGACCTCGACCGTCGGATACCGGTGACCGAAGCCGGCGAACATCACGGCGTGCTCGTTCGCGGCGATCACGAGGTCGTGCGCCACGGCCACGTCCAGCGCGGCGTGGTTGAACACCTGCGGGTCCTCCCGCAGCCGGTCCAGGGCGGCGACGTTCTGCGCGCCGACCTCGTCGATGGCCACGAGCTGCTTGTGCAGGTGGTCGAAGGAGGCGCCGGCGGGCTTGAGCCAGTTCTGGAACACGGAGACGTACCGCACGGCGGGCGTGGTTGCGTAGAGGTCCCGCATCGCGTCGGCGGTCAGGGCCAGGAACGCGTGGTGCTCGTCCGGGGTGAGGGTGCCCGAGGAGGCCAGCTGGTGGTCGTCCACGGCCCCGTCGACGAAGTGCCGCCGAGCGATCACGACGTCGTGCGTGCCGCCGAAGAATGCGGCCGACGCCCCGATCAGCTCCGCCTCGGACATCGCCGCCGCCTCCTCGGCGGAGCGGCCGGAGGCGCGCAGCTTCGCGGCGACGACGGCGCGCACGTGGGCGCGGCCGGCCTCGGTGGCCAGGTACTCGTCACGGCGGCGGCGCGCGTCCGGGGGAAGTTCATAGCCGTGGTTGAGACGCCAGTAGTCGTAGCTGAGGATCTCGAAGAGGTTGGGGACCCGGCGAAAGGCCGGGGTCGTCTCCTCGAGCCGCTCCGCGGCCGGGTGCCGCAGGATCTGCCAGGCCGGGGCGCCGTCGTCGGCCCTCATGGAGACGATGCGTGACTTCTCCGGCGGCGTCTCCAGCATCCGGTGCTCGCAGAAGGCGCAGTGCCGGCCGTGCTGGGCGGGGTCGAGCGGCTGCGGGGCGGGCCGGACGAGGCCGAGCGGGCGGTGGCCGCGGCCGGGCACGGTCCAGACCTCGGTGCCGGTGAAGGGGTTGCGCTGCTTGACGGTGCCGTCCGGCAGTCGGGTGAGGGGCTCGCTCACAGACGGGTGCACGAGGCCAGGATACGAGGCGGTGCCGGCCCGGAGGGCCGAGCCCTGTTCGCCGTCGTCGATCACGCAGGGCGGGCCCGTGTCCTCCGGCGTGATCATCCCCACGGCCACCCGTGACGCGGGTACGCTGATCGCTGTTCCACGTCACAGCGCTCTCGCTCGACTCGTCTCACCCGCACGGAGGCCTCACCCATGTCGTCCCGCATCCACCACCCCGGCCTCCGGTCGAAGGTGATGTCCGCCGCGGAGGCGGCGGCGTTCATCCAGCACGGCACCACCGTGGGCATGAGCGGGTTCACGGGGTCCGGCTACCCGAAGGCCGTGCCGACGGCGCTGGCCGAGCGGGCCAAGGAGCTGCACGCGCGCGGCGAGGAGTTCCGCATCAACCTCCACACGGGGGCGTCCACCTCCGCGGAGATGGACGGTGCGCTGGCCGAGGCGGACGCCGTCGCGCTGCGCACCCCGTTCCAGTCGGACCCGACGATGCGCGCCAAGATCAACGCGGGCGCGATCGAGTACATCGACACACACCTGTCCCACCTGGCGCAGACCGTGTGGAACGGCTTCTACGGGCCCATGACCACCGCGGTGATCGAGGTGTCCGGGATCCGCGAGGACGGCCGTCTCGTCCCCAGCTCCTCCGTGGGCAACAACAAGTCCTGGATCGACCTGGCGGATCAGGTGATCCTCGAGGTCAACTCGTGGCAGAGCGAGGACCTCGAGGGTCTGCATGACGTCTACTACGGCACCGCGCTGCCCCCGCACCGCACGCCGATCATGCTCACCCACCCCGCGGACCGCATCGGTGAGACGTACCTGCGGTGCGATCCGGCCAAGGTGGTGGCCGTCGTCGAGACCCACGCCCCGGACCGGAACTCTGCCTTCAAGCCCGCCGACGCGGACTCGATCGCGATCGCCCAGCACCTCGTGGAGTTCTTCGAGCACGAGGTGGCCCAGGGCCGGTACGACGAGCGACTGCTGCCGCTGCAGTCGGGCGTGGGCAACATCGCGAACGCGGTGATGTCCGAGCTGGTGAAGTCCCGGTTCACGGGCCTGTCCGCGTTCACCGAGGTGGTGCAGGACGGCATGCTCGACGCCCTGGACTCCGGCACCCTGGCGACCGCGTCCGCGACCGCGTTCTCCCTGTCCACCGAGGCCGCCGAACGGTTCAACGACAACGCCGCGAAGTATCGGGACAAGCTGATCCTGCGCACCCAGGAGATCTCCAACCACCCCGAGCTCGTGCGCCGGCTCGGCATCCTCGCCATGAACGGCATGCTCGAGGCCGATCTGTCCGGCAACGTGAACTCCACGCACCTGATGGGCACGAAGATGATGAACGGTCTCGGCGGCTCCGGCGACTTCGCCCGCAACGCGTTCACCTCGTTCTTCCTCACCCCGTCCACGGCCAAGGGCGGGGACATCTCCTGCATCGTGCCGATGGTCTCGCACGTGGACCACACCGAGCACGACGTGCACGTGGTGGTCACCGAGCAGGGGCTGGCCGACCTGCGCGGCCTCTCCCCCAAGCAGCGCGCCCGCACGATCATCGACACGTGCGCGCACCCGGACTACAGGGAGCAGCTGCGGGACTACTTCGACCGCGCGATGCGTGAGTCGGACGGCCTGCACACCCCGCACCTGTTGGGCGAGGCCCTGTCCTGGCACCAGCGCTTCCTCGAGACCGGGACGATGCGTCAAGGCTGACGGCCCGCCGGACCGGACACCCGCGGGACACCTGCGGGACACCTGCGACGGGGCACCCTACAGTGGGCCGTACCTCGCCCCTGTGGCCGAGGTCTCACCGTCTCTCGCACCTCGGAGGAGTCCCATGACCTCGCCCACCGGTGGGTCCACCGCCGCCGACGCCTCACCCCGGAAACACGCCCCCTGAGGCCTGCTCAACAGGTTCCTCAACGTGATCGAATGGAGCGGCAACAAGCTCCCGGACCCGATCATCATCTTCGCGGCCCTCTGCGCCCTGACCCTGGCGGCGTCCGCCGTGGCCGGGCTGAGCGGGTGGAGCGCGGTCCATCCGGGCACGGGTGAGACCCTCGTGGCGACCAATCTGCTCAGCACGGAGGGCATGCGCGTCGTCATCGGCGACGCCGCCAAGACCTTCGGCGCCTTCGCCCCGCTGGGACAGGTGCTCATCATCATGCTCGGCATCGGCGTCGCCGAGCGGTCGGGATGGTTCGAGGTCGGCCTGACGCAGTCCATGACCAGCGCCCCCAAGGGCCTGATCATCCCCGCGATCGCGCTCATCGGACTGCTCGGCAACATCGCCGGCGACGCCGCCCCGATCGTCCTGCCCCCGCTGGCCGCCCTGATCTTCCACAAGCTGGGCTGGCACCCGATCGCCGGCATCGCCCTGGCCTACGCGGCCGCGACCGGTGGCTTCGCGGCGAACCTGATGATCGGCATGTCCGACGCCCTCGTCCAGGGCTTCACCCAGGAGGCCGCGGTCATCATCGACCCCGACATCGAGACGACCGTCCCGATGAACTGGTGGTTCATCGCCGCCTCCGTCGTCGTCCTCCTGCCGGTGCTGTGGCTCGTCACCACCAAGATCGCGATCCCCCGCCTGGGCGCCTACCAGGAGACGGACGACGTCGAGGCCGGGGACATGGAGGTCACCGACGTCCAGCGCCGGGCCAACCGGTGGGCCCTGGTGGCGCTGGCACTGTTCGCCGCGCTCGTGGTGGCCGCCTGCATCCCCCAGGGCTCGTTCCTGCGCAACGCCGAGACCGGCTCCCTGACCACCGACGCGCCCCTGATGAACGGCATCGGGCTGATCCTTGCCCTGGCGTTCTTCCTCCCGGGCCTGGTCTACGGGGTCCGGGCCAAGACGATCACGGGCTCCTCGGACGTCGCCCGCATGATGGTGGAGTCCATGGCCACGATGGCCAGCTTCATCGTCGTCGTCTTCTTCGCCTCGCAGCTGCTGTCGTACGTGAGCGCGTCCAACATGGGCGCCATCCTGGCCATCCGCGGCGCCGAACTGCTCCAGGGCCAGGACGGCATCGTGCTGATCCTCGGGATCATCGCGATCTCCGCCGTCGTGAACCTCTTCGTCGGGTCGGCCTCCGCCAAGTGGGCGATCCTGGCGCCGATCTTCATCCCGATGATGATGCTGCTGGGCTACCACCCGGCGTTCACGCAGATGGTGTACCGCATCGGCGACGCCGTCACGAACCCGATCACGCCCATGTTCCCGTACTTCGCCCTGGTGCTGACCTACGCCCAGCGCTACGACAAGAAGCTCGGCATCGGCACGTTCATCTCCACGCTGGTGCCCTACTCGCTCGCGATGGGCCTGGCGTGGACCGCCATGATGGTCGTCTGGTACCTGCTGGGCTGGCCGATGGGGCCGGACGGTCCCATCCACCTGCCCACCCCGTGACGTCCCGCCCCGACCGAGAGGAGACCCCCATGTCCGCCGACATCGACGCCTACCAGGACCAGCTCGTCGCCTGGCGCCGCCACCTGCACCAGCACCCGGAGGCCTCGTTCGAGGAGCACGAGACTGTCCGCTACATCCGTGCCGAGCTGGAGCCGCGCCTGCCGGGCGCCACGTTCGAGAACCTCACGCCGACGAGCCTCGTGGTGACCCTGGACACCGGCCGCCCCGGCCCCACCCTGGGTCTGCGCGCGGACATCGACGGGTTGGCGATGACCGAGGACCGCCCCGACCTGGACTTCGCCTCGACGACGCCGGGTCGCATGCACGGCTGCGGTCACGACGGCCACACGGCCACCATCATGTCCGCCCTGGTCTGGGCGCACGATCACCTGGACGAGCTGACCGGCACCGTGCTCGGCATCTTCCAGCATGCGGAGGAGACCCCGCCCGGCGGGGCCAAGGAGATGGTGGAGACGGGCCGGTTCGCCGACGTCGACTACTTCTTCGGCTTCCACTACTGGAGCACCCTCCCCACGGGCACGGTGGACATCAAGCCCGGCCCGGCGTCGGCGAACTCGGACCTGTTCGAGGTGCACCTGCGGGGCGAGGGCGCCCACGCGTCCACCCCGGAGGACGCCGTGGACGTGGTCACCGCGGCCAGCTCCCTGATCCAGCAGTTCCTGCTCATCCCGTCCCGCCGGGTGGCCGGCCTGGACCCGTGCGTGGTGTCCACCACCTGGATGGACGCCGGGCGTCAGTCGGCGCTGAACGTGTACCCGCCGGAGGCGCACATCGGTGGAGTGGTCCGCACGCATGACGACGACGTGCGGGACACGGTCGAGGCGGCGATGCGGGACATGGTCCGCGGCCTGGAGACGGCGAACCCCGGTCTGCGCTGCGAGCTGGACTATTTGCGCGGCTACGACATGGTGTGGAACGACCCGGCCCGCACCGCGGTGGTCCATGAACTGTGCGAGGACCTGTTCCCGGGCTCGGTGATCACCGACCCGCCGATGCTCGGCGGCGAGGACTTCGCGGCCTTCTCCCGGACCGCGCCGGCGACGTACGTGTTCGTGGGGCCGGCAACGCCGCCAAGGGCTTCGACGCGGGTCACCACAACCCGCGGTTCGGTCTGGACGAGGACGCCTTCCCGATCGCCCTGCGGCTGGTCGTCGAGGTCCTGCGGAACGGGCCGCGCCTCGCGGCGGGATGACGTGAGACCGGCTCCGGGCACGTGCCCGGAGCCGGCCCAGGGCCGCAGGACCGGCGACGGCGTCAGCGGCGCCCGCCCTGCTCCCGCTCGGGGATTCCCGCAGCCCACAGGGCGGCCGCGATGAGGGCGGGCTGGCCGAACAGCCGCGCCAGGCGGCGGCCGTCCGTGTCCAGCCCGAAGCCGTCCTTGCGCTCGGCGTACTGCCCGATGTTCCCGGGGTAGATCGCGGTGTAGAAGGCCGCCAGGGCGGTGCCGGTCAGGCGGCGCTGCCCGGGGAGCGCCAGCAGAGCGGCCCCGAGGCCGATCTCGGCCACGCCGGATCCGAGCACCACGAGGTCCGCCGGGAGCGGGACCCACGAGGGCACCTGGGCGCGGAACTCACGGCGTGCCACGGTGAGGTGGGACAGCCCCGCGGCGGTCATGAACCCGCCGAGGCCGAGGCGGGCGGCGGTCTGGGAGAGGGGGACGGACTGCCGGCGCTTCGTCATCACGCCTCCCCGAGCTCGAGGACGACGTCGATGTTGCCCCGGGTGGCGTTCGAATAGGGGCACACCTGATGCGCCTGCTCCATGAGGGCGCGGGCCTGATCCGCGGGGACATTGGGGAGCACGACCTCGAGGGTGACCTCCAGGCCGAAGCCCTCACCCTGGCGGCCGATGCCCACGCGCGCGCCGACGGAGGAGTCGGTGATGTCGGCACGGGAGGCGCGGGCGACCATCTGCAGGGCCGAGTGGAAGCACGCGGCGTAGCCGGCGGCGAACAGCTGCTCGGGGTTGGTGCCCTGGCCGGAGCCGCCCATCTCGGTGGGGACGGCGAGGTCGAGGTCGACCCGCCCGTCGGTGGTGCGGACGTGGCCGTCGCGGCCGGCGCCGGTGCTGAGCGCCTCGGCGGTGTAGATGGTCTCCATGGGAGGTCCTTTCATCCGCCCGCCCCGTGCGGGACGAGTCGACTCCAGCGTGCCACCCGGTCAGGTCGCGCGCAACCAAGTTGTTCCCCAGCGACCACTAGAATGCTCCCATGGATGCCGCGCCGACCCCCAGCCTCGCCCTCGAGGACCAGCTCTGCTTCGCCCTGCACCGGGCGGCGCGCGCCGTCACGCGCGGCTACGGCCCCCTGCTGTCCCGCCTCGGCCTCACCTACCCGCAGTACCTCGTGATGCTCACCCTGTGGCAGGTGGAGAGTGACGCCTCGGCCGAGACGGATGCGCCGACGCCGGACGCCGGGGCGCTGGGTGTCGGGGCGCTGCGGGACAGGCTCGGCATGGACAACGGCACCATCACGCCTCTGGTGCGGCGCCTGGCCGGCATGGGGCTCGTCACGCGGGAGCGCGACGTCCGCGACGAGCGGCGCGTGCTGGTGCGGCTGACGGACGAGGGACGGGCGCTGCGGGCGTCCGCCCGGACGGTCCCGGCGGACGCCCTCACCCGGATCCCCCTCGACGTCACCGAGCGCCGGGCCCTCATGGACCAGCTGAACCGGATCACCGAGGCCGTCGGGCCGCGCTGAGACGGCGGGAGCGGCCCGCGCACGGAGCCCGGGTCAGCGCACCCGGTCCAGGATCGCCCGGGCGACGGCGTCCGCCTCACGCTCGGGCAGCCAGTGGTCTGCGTCGAGCTTCACGAACCGGTACTCCCCCGCCACCTGCCCGGCCGTGAGCTCGGCAGCCCGCGGCCCCAGGGCCGCGTCCCGGGTGCCCCACACGTACGTGGTGGGGACCGACACGGGCGAGCTGCGCGGGGTGGTCACCAGATCCGGGTTCGCCCGATACCAGTTCACCGGGCCGCGCAGGCTCTGCGGGGTGGAGAACCGGCGGGCGTAGTGCTCCGCCCCGGGGACCTGCCCCCGTTGCAGCAGGGAGCCCAGCCGTCGCGCGAGGATCCGTTCGGGGAGGGCCGGCGCCTGGAAGGCGGCGA
>NZ_KV825047.1:0-5539 GCF_001816085.1 Micrococcus sp. HMSC31B01 | reverse complement strand
GGCGACCTGGGCGGCGCGGCCGCGCTCGCCGCGCGGCATCCCCGCAACCGTCATCTCGCCCGCCGCATGGCGGGGGAGCGGGACGCGTTCCGCGGGGTCGCCCCGACCGTGCCGACCGAGCCCGGCTACCGCCCGGTCCCGGGGCGGGTGCTGCACGTGCTGACCAACTCCCTGCCCCACACCGGCTCGGGGTACGCCCAGCGCAGCCACGCGATCCTCACCTCCCTGCGGGACGAGGGCTTCGATGCCGCCGCCGTGACGCGGCCGGGCTACCCCGTGCAGATCGGCGTGCCCTGGGCGGCACAGCGGGATGTCGTGGACGGGATTCGCTACGCCCGGCTGCTGCCGGCGCGGCTCGCCCAGGGCCAGGCCGCCCGCATCCAGCAGCACGCCGAGCTGCTGGCCGCGCACGTGCGTCGACACCGTCCTGCCCTGCTGCACACCACCACGCACTTCGTGAACGCGCTCGCGGTCGAGGCCGTGGCGCGGGCCTTCGGGATCCCGTGGGTGTACGAGGTCCGCGGGCAGCTCGCGGACACATGGGCGGCGGTGCGCGGTCCCGAGGCCCTGGCCTCGGAACGGTACCGGCTCTTCCAGGAGCGGGAGGCCGAGGCCGCCCGCCGCGCCGACGGGGTCGTGACGCTCGGGGCGGGCATGCGCGACCGCCTGGTCGCGGCCGGGGTGGCCGAGGACGCCGTCGTGCTCTGCCCCAACGCCGTGGGCCCGGCCTTCGTCGCCGAGCGGGTGGACCGCGACGAGGCACGCGCCCGGCTGGGCTGGGACCTGCCGACCGACGCCTTCGTGGTGGGCACCGTCTCGAGCCTCGTGGACTACGAGGGCCTGGACATCCTGCTGCGTGCCGCCGCGCGGCTGGCCCCGCACCGTCCCGGGTTGCGCGTGCACATCGCCGGCGACGGCGTCGCCCGGCCCGGGCTGCAGGCCCTGGCCGCGGAGCTCGGCATCGCGGAGCTGTGCGCCTTCCCCGGGCGGGTCGACCGCGAGGACGCGCGCCTGCACCACGCCGCCCTGGACGTGTTCACGGTCCCGCGCCGGGACCTGCCCGTCACCCGCGCGGTGACGCCGATGAAGACCGTCGAAGCCTCGGCCACCGGCCGGCCCGTCGTCGCCTCGGACCTGCCGGCCCTGGCCGAGCTCGTCGAGGACGAGCGGACCGGCCTGCTCGTCCCCGCGGAGGATCCCGCAGCGCTGGCCGCCGCCCTCGACCGGCTCGCGGGGGACCCGGCCGAGCGGGCGCGCCTCGGCGCGGCCGGCCGGGAATGGGCCCTGCAGACGCGCACCTGGGAGGCCAACGCGCGCCGCTATCGGACGCTCTACGACCGGCTCGGCGTCCACCCGCGCTGATACAGTGACGCGGGCGCCGGGTCTCCCGCACTCTCGTGTTCCGGAGGCCTCCTCGACGCCCGCCCGACGCTCGCCGCGTGGGGCCCGTGCACGGAAGGAAGACTGGACCCGCATGAAGATCGCCGTCGTCGCCCTGGGCAAGATCGGCCTGCCGCTGGCCGTGCAGTTCGCGAGCAAGGGACACGAGGTGGTCGGCGTGGACGTCAACGCCACCGTCGTGGACCTCGTCAACGCGGGGACCGAGCCCTTCCCGGGCGAGGCCCACCTGCAGGAGAAGCTCTCCTCCACGGTGGCCGACGGCCGCCTGCGCGCCACCACCGACTACGGCGACGCCGTCCCGGGGGCCGACGCCGTCGTGCTCGTCGTGCCGCTCTTCGTGGACGACGAGGCCCGCCCCGACTTCGGCTGGATGGACGGCGCCACCACCGAGCTGGCGAAGCACCTGACACCGGGCACCCTCGTCTCCTACGAGACCACGCTGCCCGTGGGCACCACCCGCACCCGGTGGAAGCCGATGCTGGAGGAGGGCTCGGGCCTGACCGAGGGGGAGGACTTCCACCTCGTGTTCTCGCCGGAGCGCGTGCTCACCGGCCGCGTGTTCGAGGACCTTCGCCGCTACCCCAAGCTGATCGGCGGCCTGACCCCGGCCGGCGCCGAGCGCGCCCGCGAGTTCTACGAGGCCGTGCTGGACTTCGACGAGCGTCCTGACCTGTCCCGTCCCAACGGCGTATGGGACCTCGGCTCTGCGGAGGCCTCCGAGATGGCCAAGCTCGCCGAGACCACCTACCGCGACGTCAACATCGGCCTGGCGAACGAGTTCGCCCGCTACGCCGGCGCGAACGGCATCGACATCTACCGGGTGATCGAGGCCTCCAACTCGCAGCCGTACAGCCACATCCACCGCCCGGGCATCGCCGTGGGCGGCCACTGCATCCCGGTCTACCCGCGCCTGTACCTGTGGAACGACCCGGCCGCGGACATCGTCCGCACCGCGCGCGCCGTGAACGCCTCGATGCCGGACTTCGCCGTGGACCTGCTCGCCCAGGCGCACGGCGACCTCGCCGGTCAGCGCGTCGTCGTGCTGGGCGCCGCCTACCGCGGCGGCGTGAAGGAGACCGCGTTCTCCGGCGTGTTCGCCACCGTGGGCGCGCTGCGCACCCGCGGCGCCGAGGTCACCGTGGACGACCCGATGTACTCGGACGAGGAGCTCACCGCGCTGGGCTTCACCCCGCACTCCTCCGGCTCCGAGGTCGACGCCGCGATCCTGCAGACGGACCACGCCGAGTACCGCGCCCTCACCCCGGCCGACCTGCCGGGCGTGCGCACCTTCGTGGACGGCCGCAACGTCACCGACGCCGACGCCTGGTCGGGAGTGACCCGTCGGGTCATCGGCCTGCCGCAGGACGCCGAGGCCGCCCGATGAGCGGGAACGTCTTCACCGCCGCCTCGGCCGACGTCGCCGAGGACGCCGTCCTCGGCGACGGCACCAAGGTCTGGCACCTCGCGCAGGTCCGTGAGCAGGCCCGCCTCGGCGAGCGCTGCATCGTCGGTCGCGCGGCCTACATCGGCACCGGGGTGGAGCTCGGCGACGACTGCAAGGTCCAGAACCTCGCCCTCGTCTACGAGCCGGCCCGTCTGGGCCGCGGCGTCTTCATCGGACCCGGCGTCGTCCTGACCAACGACACCTACCCCCGCGCGGTCAACCCGGATCTGTCCCAGAAGTCCGGGGACGACTGGGAGGCCGTGGGCGTCGACATCGGCGACGGCGCCGCGATCGGCGCGCGCTCGGTGTGCGTCGCGCCGGTGCGCATCGGCGAGTGGGCGCTGGTGGCCGCCGGTTCCGTCGTCACGCGCGACGTGCCGGACTTCGGCCTCGTGGCCGGAGTGCCCGCGAAGCGCATCGGCTGGGTCGGCCGCACAGGCCGCCGGCTGGAGGAGAAGGACGGCGTCTGGGTGTGCCCGGACACCGGCGAGACGTTCATCGAGCGGGACGGGGCGCTGCGCCCGGCCGAGCCCGCGCAGGAAGAGGAGAACCATGGCTGAGTTCATCCCGGCGGCGAAGCCGCTCATCGGCGACGAGGAGCGTGCGGCCGTGGACCGCGTCCTGCGCTCCGGCATGGTGGCGCAGGGCCCCGAGGTCGCGGCCTTCGAGGAGGAGTTCGGTGCCGCGATGGTGGACGGCCGGGCCTGCGTGGCCGTCAACTCCGGCACCGCCGGGCTGCACCTTGGCCTGCTGGCCTCGGGCATCGGCCCCGGCGACGAGGTCATCGTCCCCGCGTTCACGTTCGCCGCGACCGGCAACGCGGTCGCCCTCACGGGTGCGACCCCGGTCTTCGCCGACGTGGACCTCGACACGTACACCCTCGACCCCCAGGACGTGCGCGCCAAGGTGACGGAGCGGACCGCCGCCGTCATGCCGGTGCACCTGTACGGCCACCCAGCCCGCATGGACGAGCTCGAGGCGATCTGCCGCGAGCACGGCCTCCAGCTGTTCGAGGACGCGGCGCAGGCGCACGGCGCCCGCTGGAAGGGGCGCCCCGTGGGCACCTTCGGGGCGTGGGGCATGTTCAGCCTCTACCCGACCAAGAACATGACCTCGGGTGAGGGCGGCATGGTCTCCGTGGGGGAGGCGGACGTCGCCCGTCGCCTGCGCCTGTTGCGCAACCAGGGCATGGAGGTCCAGTACCGCAATGAGCTCGTGGGCTTCAACAACCGCATGACGGACATCCACGCGGCCATCGGCCGGGTGCAGCTGACCAAGGTCGGCGCATGGACCCGGCGCCGGCAGGAGATCGCCGCCCGCTTCGACGCCGAGCTGCGCGGGGTCACCGTGCCGACGGTGCTCGAGGGCGCCGAGCACGTGTACCACCAGTACACGGTCCGCCTGCCCGAGGAGCTGGCCGGGACGCGGGCGGACGTGCTCGCCCGCCTGAAGGACGAGTTCGGGGTCGGCACGGGGGTCTACTACCCGGTGCCCACCAATGAGCTGCCCTCCTTCGGCGTCGAGGCGGACCTGCCGAACACCCGCGTGGCCGCGTCCACCGTGTTCTCCATTCCGGTCCACCCGTCCCTGACGGACGCGGACGTCACGCGCGTGGTCGAGGCCGTCAACACCGTGGTGGCGGAGGCCGCCGCATGAGCGTGCTGCGCACCGGACTGATCGGCCTGGGCATGATGGGACGCCACCACGCCCGCGTGATGCGCTCCATCGAGGGCACCGAGCTGGTCGCCGTGGCCGACGCGATGGGTGATCCGCACGGCGTGGCGGGGGACCTGCCCCTCTACGACTCGGTCCAGGGGCTCATCGACCATGGCGTGGACGCGGTCATGTGCGCGGTCCCGACCGGCCTGCACGAAGAGGTCGGCCTGGCCCTGGCCGAGGCCGGCGTGCACGTGATGGTCGAGAAGCCGATCGCACACAGCACCGAGGCCGGCACCCGCCTGGTCCACGCCTTCGACGAGGCCGGCCTCGTCGGCGCCGTGGGCCACATCGAACGCTTCAACCCCGCCCTTCAGGAGATGCGTCGGCGGATCCAGGCCGGTGAGCTGGGCCGGGTCCTGCAGATCACGACCGTGCGTCAGGGCGGCTTCCCCGCCCGCATCGCCGACGTCGGGGTCGTCAAGGACCTCGGCACGCACGACATCGACCTGACCGCGTGGCTGGCGGACAGCCCGTTCACGCGCGTGGCCGCGGAGACCATGACCAACTCCGGCCGCGAGCACGAGGACATGGTGGTCGCCAACGGCCGCCTCGAGTGCGGGGCCATCACGAGCCACGTGGTGAACTGGCTCTCCCCGGTGAAGATCCGCCAGACCGTCGTCACCGGCGAGCTCGGCGCGTTCGTGGCGGACACCGTGCACGCAGACCTGACCTTCCAGGCCAACGGATCGGTCCGCACCCGCTGGGACGCGGTGTCCGCGTTCCGCGGCGTCTCCGAGGGGGACGTCACCCGTCTGGCGATCGAGAAGCCCGAGCCGCTGCACACCGAACACGAGGCGTTCCGCGACGCGATCCTCGGCGTCCGGCAGGAGCACGTGTCCATGGCGGAGGGTCTGGCCACGCTGCGCGTGGCCGAGGCGATGATCGCGTCGGCCCACACGGGCGAGAGCATCAGGCTGTGAGCGCAGGGGACTGGCGACGCCGCGCCCGCCGGGCCGTGCGCGCGGCGGCCCGACG
>NZ_KV825046.1:0-1055 GCF_001816085.1 Micrococcus sp. HMSC31B01 | reverse complement strand
AACAACGTCATGCCCTCCTACACCTAGGGTCAGGTCATGGGCGCATGGGGCAGAAACGTCTTCCAGAACGACACCGCGCTGGACATCGTGGACGAGGTCCTCGACGGCACCTTCGACCTGGACGAGTTCCGCAAGAACTTCCGTCGCGACGAGGACGAGGGCCACCTGACCGCGAGCCAGGGCGCCGCACTCCTCACCCTCGGGGCGCTCGTGCGGATCGCCCGGAACGAGGACCACGCGGACCTCGAGGCCCTGCTCGAGCACGCGGAGACGGACGAGGTGGACCTCACCGCCTTCATCGACCAGTTCTCGGACGAGGACGTCGAGACCCTGCGCGAGCTGATCGGCGTGGTCATCCGCGAGCCCTCCTGCTCCGAGCTCTACCAGCTCTGGGAGGAGTCCGGGGAGCTCGAGCAGTGGCTCGAGTACTCCCGCGAATGCCTGCCCTGACCGGCCGGCCGGGCCGGGGTGGACCCGGCCCGCGCTCGGCCCCGCCCCGGCTCAGCGCGCGTAGCGGGTGAGCCGCAGCGAGTTCAGCACCACGAGCACGCTCGAGGCCGCCATCGCGCCGCCGGCGATCATCGGGTTGAGCAGGCCCAGGGCCGCGACCGGGATGCCGAGCACGTTGTAGAGGAACGCCCAGAACAGGTTCATCCGGATGATCCCCAGGGTGCGGCGGCTCAGGTCGAGCGCCTGGACCACCTGGTGCAGGTCGTCGCCCATCACGGTGATCTGCGCGGCCTCGCGGGCCACGTCCGTCCCCGAGCCCATGGCGATGCCCATGTCCGCCGCGGCGAGCGCCGGGGCGTCGTTGACGCCGTCGCCCACCATGGCCACCACGGCGCCCTCGGACTGCAGGCGCGTCACCACGTCCACCTTGTCCTCGGGGCGCACGCCGGCCACCACGTCCTCGGCCGGGATCCCGACGGCGGCCGCCACCTGGGTGGCGACGGCGGCGTTGTCCCCGGTCACCAGCAGCGGGCGCAGGCCGAGCTCCTTGAGCCGGGCGATGGCGTCCGCCGAGGTCTCCTTCACGGTGTCCCGCACGGACAGGA
>NZ_KV825045.1:0-2537 GCF_001816085.1 Micrococcus sp. HMSC31B01 | reverse complement strand
GCGCGTGCCGTCCGTGGGCGCCCAGGCGGCCGGCCTCGTGGTCGTGGCGGCGGCGCTGGCGGCGCTCACGGTGCTCGGCGCCGCACGGGTCACGGTGGCCGGCCTGCTGGGCTAGGCCGTCGTCCCCGACCGTCCCCGGAGTTCTCCACAGCCGGGTGTGCACTTCTTCCCACAGGGGTGTCCACACCTGTGGACAACTCCGGGGACAACTCGTCTCCGGGCGGGATCGTGCGGATCCCTCATCCACAGGGTTGTCCACCGCTGTGGAGAACTACACGCGTGTCATTCGCTCCAGCGGGACATCATGAGGAACCCGACGAGCGCGATGCCGAAGCCCACGAGGATGTTCCAGCCGCCGATCTGCACGATCGGGAAGAGGCCCTGGGTCAGGTAGTAGACGATGATCCAGAGCAGGCCGAGGATCAGCAGGCCGAACATCACGGCCTTGTACACGGGGGAGAGGGGCTTCGGACCCGGGTCCACGTCCCCGAGGTCCGTCCGCACGGCGGAGCGGCTGCGGCGCGCGGCCTCGAGCTCCTCGCGCTTCCGACGGGCCGAGTCCTTGCGCTTGCCGGCGGGTGCTGCCACGGGTCTTCTCCTCGGGTGGGGGGGTGGTGGGCGCCCCCACCGGCGGGGACCGGGGCGGGGACGGTATCCTGCTGACCTGCCCAGGACCGGGGTCAGCGACGTGCCCGGCCAGTCTATGCACCCCGCTCCCACGCGGCGGGGAGGAAAGAGCGCCCCCGTGCAGAGCCCCGAGGTCTCCGTCCTCGTCGTCGACAACTACGACAGCTTCGTCTACACCCTGGTGGGCTACCTCGAGCAGCTCGGGGCCCGCACCACCGTGATCCGCAACGACGAGGTCACCCCCGCCCGCGCCCTCGAGCTCGCGGCCGAGCACACGGCGGTGCTCATCTCGCCCGGGCCGGGCGCGCCCGCCGACGCCGGTGTCTCCCTCGACCTCATCCGCTCCGCCGCCGACGGCGGCCGTCCGCTCTTCGGGGTGTGCCTGGGGCACCAGGCCATCGCGGAGGCGTTCGGCGCCACCGTGACGCACGCGGAGTCCCTCATGCACGGCAAGACGTCCCTGGTCCGCCACGGCGAGCACCCCATGTTCGAGGGCGTCCCCTCGCCGTTCACCGCCACCCGCTACCACTCGCTGGCCGCCGTGCGGCCCACCGTGGACGAGGCGGTCCTGGAGATCACCGCCGAGACCGAGGACGGCGTCGTGATGGGACTGGCCCACCGCACCGCGCCCCTGTGGGGCGTGCAGTTCCACCCCGAGTCCGTGCTCACCGAGGGCGGCTACCGGATGCTCGGCAACTGGCTCGGGTCCGTGGGGCTCTCCGGGGCCGCCGAGCGCGGCGGCCGGCTCTCGCCCCTCGTCCGCCAGGACTGACCGGTCCCGGGGCCCGGTTCGCGGGTCCGACGGCGCCCCGGCCGCTCAGGTGGACGGCGGCGGGTCGATCGAGGGCTCGGGGTCCGGCGTCAGCGTCGGCAGCGGGTCCACCGGCGTCCCGGTGGGCGAGGTGCTCGGCGACTGCGCGGTCGGCTCCGGCGAGGTCGACGGGGCCGCCGACGGCGGCGACGGGCTCTGCGTCGGCGACGGCGTCGCGCTCGTCGGATCGGGGCTGGGCGTGGCGGAGGCGGACGGCGAGGGTGACGGCTCCGCGCTCTCGGAGGGCTCGGGGCTCTCCGACGGCGGGGGGCTCGGTGGCGCGGACGCCGACGGCGTGGGCTCGGGCGCCTCACTGGACGGCGGCGCCGGCTCGGAGGGCTCGGCCGTGGGCGCGATCCACGAGGACGCCGTCAGGGTCAGGGAGGAACGGTTGTCCACGCGGACGCCGGCGGGCGGATCCTGGGCCACGACCGTGCCGGTGTCGGTGGTCGCGCCGTCCTCGTCCTGGATCCGCACGCGCAGCTCGGGGGCGCTCAGCGCCAGCTGACGCCGCGCGTCCGGAGCGCTCATCCCCACCACGTCCGGCACGGCGACCATGCCGCTGGACAGGTGCAGCACCACGGAGGAGCCGGGCGGCACGTGGGTGCCCATCGCGGGGTCGGTGCGGGCGAGCAGCCCGCGCTCGAGTCGGCCGTCGTCCTGGTACTGCACGGAGGAGACGCGCAGGCCCAGCCGTTCCAGCTCGCGGCGGGCCGCGTCCTCGGACAGCCCGTGCAGGGAGTCGGACAGCGCGATGCCCTCCTCGCCGCGGGACACCCGGATCCGCACCTCGGCCCCGCGGGGCACCTCCGTGCCCGTCGGCGGGTCGCTCTGGGTGACGGTCCCGTCCGGGGCGTCGGCCATGTACGCGGACGAGACGACGGCCACCAGACCTGCGTCCTCGAGCGCCGCGACCGCCTCGGCCTGCTGCAGCCCCACCACCGCGGGCACCTCCACGGTGTTGCGCAGGGCCGCCGCGAGCCACGGCGCCAGGACCAGGGCCAGCGCGACCAGGACCACGCCGGCCGCCAGGAGCGTGCGCCGGCCGACGCGACGGCGGACACGACGGGGTGTGGCCGTCGCCGGTGCCGGCGTGTCT
>NZ_KV825044.1:0-3482 GCF_001816085.1 Micrococcus sp. HMSC31B01 | reverse complement strand
CGCAGGCGCTCGGCGAGCGGCCCCTCGGGGCAGAGCACCGCCAGACGCAGACCGGGCAGGCCCACGCGCGCGACGTCGAGGACGTGCCGGGCCACGCCGCCGAGGTCGGCGACGGGCACCACCCAGAGCGTCAGCGGGGCCGGGGTGGTCGTCGCGGCCTCGGGGATCACAGCCACTGCTCCAGGCGGTCCAGGGCCGTCCAGAAGCCCTCGCCGTTGTTGATGTGACCCTGCCAGATCTCCGGGATGAAGCTCACCCCGGGGGCCAGGCGGTCCAGCTGCTCGCACAGCACGGGCCAGTCGACGTCGCCCTCGCCGATCTGCGGTCCCTCCCCGTCCACACCGGTGGCGTCCACGAGGTGCAGGTGGATGGTGTGCGGGGCCAGCTTCTCCACCATCTCCGAGAAGGGGATCCCCAGGAACGTGGCCGAGAGCTTGGAGTGGGAGATGTCCAGGCACAGGGGCACCCCCGTGGCCTCCACGAATGCCACGGTGTCGTCCGGGTCCATGAAGAGGTTGTGGTACTGCTGACCGCCCATCAGCCACGGGAACGGCGGCAGCGTCTGCGCGGCGATCCGGATGCCGGAGGTGTCCAGGCGCTGCACGGCCTCGGCGATGCGCTCGTACTTCGGCAGCCGCTCCTCCGGGCGGATGTGCCGGTCCAGGGTGAACCCGCCCATGGTGATGACCATGATGGGCTCCTCCTCGTTCGGGAACCAGCGCTTCAGGTCCCGGGTGATGTCGATCGTGCGCTGCACCTCGGCGATCGAGCGCTCCCACACGGCGTCGTCGTTGCTGGCCAGGTCCACGAGGAAGTCACCGGAGAAGATGTCCGGCAGGTGGGTGGTGAAGCCCATCGGCATGGGCTCGGTGAACACCGAGTCGATGTCGATCTCGAGGTCCTTGTAGGAGAAGTGGAACTCCAGGAAGTCCGGGGTGCAGTCCTTCGTCAGCGCCTCGACGTCGTGGTAGCGCACCGGCAGGCCCCAGGGGCGCCGGAACTGGAACTGGCGCCCGGTGGGCACCGTGTCCGTGAGGTCCCCGGCGAAGAAGAAGTCGCCCTCGGCCATCTCGCGGTGCAGCGTGCGGCCGACCAGGCGCGGCAGCTCGTTGGGCTGCAGGCCACGGCCCGGGGACTTCACGGTCACGTCGTCGGCGGTGATCGTGACGCCGGCCCGCAGCGGACGGGCCGCCACCAGGGACTTGGCCAGGTTGATGCGGTTCATCGCCTCGCCCGTGGAGACCACGCGCTCGGTCCCGACGCCGATCGACTCCTCGATGTCCCGGGTCTGCCGCACCATCTGCGCGAACTCCTCCGGCAGCAGGGAGACCTTGTGGTCGTTGCCCTCGAGCCCCCGGTCCACGGTGAAGTGCTTCTCGATGATCGCGGCGCCCCGGGCGACTGCGGCCAGCGCCACGTGGAAGCCGCGCTCGTGGCCCGAGTAGCCCACCGGCGTCTGCGCGATCTCCGCGAGCCGGTCCAGGTAGGCCAGATTCACGTCCTTGTAGGGGGCGGGGTACGTCGACTGGGCGTGCAGCATCGCGAAGGGGACGCCGAAGGAGCGCACGAGGGCCGCCGCCTCGCGGATCTCCTCCTCCCGGGACATGCCGGTGGAGAGCACCATCGGCAGGCCGGAGGCGGCCGCATCCCGCAGCAGACCGTGGTTCGTCAGATCCGCGGAGGCGATCTTCACGCCGTCCACCGGGTACTCGCGCAGCACCCGCATGGACGGGGCGTCCCACGGGGTGCACATCAGGGCGACGCCGGCGTCCCGGACGTGGTCGAACACCCGCACCATGTCGGCGGCGGAGAGCGAGAACTTGGCCAGCTCGTCCAGGGTGCGCTGGGCCCCCAGGTCCTCGCCGGCGGTGGCCGCGCCGGACTGCCGGTACAGGGCGTCCATGTCCCGCAGCTGGAACTTCACGGCGTCCGCGCCCGCCTCGACGGCCAGGTCCACGAGACGGCGGGCCAGGTCCACATCGCCCTGGTGGTTGTTGCCGATCTCCGCGATCAGGAACGCCGGGTGGCCCTCCCCGATCCGGTGCCCGCCGATCCGCAGCTCCGCCTCCCGGTTGATCGCCAGGGCCGTCAGGCGGCCGCGCTCGTCCAGCAGCGGCAGGTGCATCGCCCCGGCGGGCAGGGCCTCGCGCATCTCGGCCGGGGAGGCACCCAGGGACGCCGTCACCGGGTCGCGATGGGCGACGTCGGCCGCGGCCACGTCCAGCGACGCCTCCGGATGCTCCACGAGCCAGCGGCGCACGTCCCCGTCCGTCAGGGAGCCGACGAGGAAGCCGTGGGAGTCCACCACGAACACGGTGCGCTCGCGGTTGTCGGTCATCTTCTGCAGGGCGACCAGGAGCGAGTCCTCGGGGAAGACGAGGTAGGGGGTGAGCCTGCGTTCGATGATCACTGCGCGCCTCCGGGGGTGCGGTTCGGGCCGGTGGTGGGGGTCTCGGCGGTGTGCGGGGCACCGAGGTCGGGGCGGTGCCGGAGCACCTTGTGGACCGCCAGGTACTGGTCCATCTGCTGCTCGGCGAGGGCGAAGTCCAGCTCGGTGTCGATGTCCACGCCCTCGAGGTCGTCGAGCTCCAGCAGGCCGATCCGGCCACCGAGCCGGTTGTGCAGCCGGTCGTAGACCCAGGGGCGCGTCACATACAGCGAGCCGTTCTCGCGGAACCGCAGGTCGGAGCGCGTCATGTCCTGCCGGCGCTTGCGCGCCGTGACGTTGAAGTCCGGGATCGGCTCCCCGTCGGGATCCTCGGGATGGCGCCACAGGAACGGGGACACCGGGACGACGCCGACCAGCGAGTCCACCCCCGTGTCCCGGAACTGCCGCACGGCGCGGTCCAGGGTGCCGGGCAGGCGCAGCGGGCTGGTGGCCTGGAGGAGCATCACGCCCTCGGGTTCGACGCCGGCCGCGCGCTCGGCCGCGAGCACGTGCTCGATCACGGGCTCGGTGGGGGTCGAGTCCTGCGCCAGGTGGGCCGGGCGCAGGCCCGGCACGTCCGCGCCGTAGCGGAGGGCGACCTCGGCGATCTCGGCCGAGTCCGTGGAGACCACCACGTGCAGGTCCTCCTCCGCTTCGAGGGCGGCCTGGATGGTCCAGGCCACGAGCGGGTGACCGCCGAGGAGGCGGATGTTCTTGCCGGGCAGCCCCCGGGACCCGCCGCGCACGGGGATGACGCACAGGATGCTCACGCGGACTCCTTCCAGACGTGCTCGGCGATCGCGGCCGCGGGGTCCGCGGTCGGCGAGGCCAGGGGCGGGGTGGGCTCCGGGGTGCGGCCGGGCCGCCACCGGGTCATGCCGTAGCGCCGCCAGAACCCCTCCAACCAGGCGGGCGGGTCCGGGTGGACGGCCCACGCGGGTCTGCCGGCCTGCGCGGCCTCGAGGATCCCGGTGGAGAAGACGGCGGCCACGGGCCCGCGCGTGGCGACGAGGGGCGCCCCGGCGTCGTCGATCCGCACACCGGCCCTGCGCCA
>NZ_KV825043.1:0-6691 GCF_001816085.1 Micrococcus sp. HMSC31B01 | reverse complement strand
TGTGGTCCTGAATGCTGTGATCGCATGGTCCAAACGATTGTCAGACATGCCCTAGTCCGACGCCGCGGAACCCCCGCCGTGCGAGGCTCAACCAGGCATTGTGACCCACTGCACAGCCAGATCCTACGAATGCCGCCCCAGTTCACCATCTGTTCACCCCGGCCGAGCACTCGATTCACCTCGGGACCGTACGGTCGAGTGCGGTGCAGAACCGGGCCAGCCGGACGCTCTGCCCTCACCGTCGTCATCCGATTGAAAGAGGCTCTTCGTGAAGGCTCTCCGCTTCGGCCGCTCCGCCGCCCTCCTGTCCGTGGCCGCCATCGCCCTGACCGCCTGCTCCTCCGCGGACAGCGGCAACGGCGGCTCCGATGCCTCCGGCTCCGCCGGCGGCGAGCAGGGCACCACCTCCGAGGTCCAGGGCAACCTGGTCGGCGCCGGCGCCTCCTCGCAGGAGGCGGCCATGACCGCCTGGACCCAGGGCGTCACCGAGACCGCTCCGAACCTGACCGTGCAGTACTCCCCGGACGGCTCCGGTGCCGGTCGTGAGAAGTTCCTCGCCGGTGCCACCTCCTTCGCCGGCTCCGACGCCGCCCTCAAGGAGGAGGAGGCTGAGTCCGCCAAGAAGAACTGCGGCGACGAGGGCGCGTTCCACGTGCCGGCCTACATCTCCCCGATCGCCGTGGCCTACAACCTGCCGGGCGTCGATGACGTCAAGATGGACGCCGAGACCATCGCCAAGGTGTTCTCCGGCGAGATCAAGAACTGGAACGACGAGGCCATCGCCGCGCAGAACGAGGGCGTCGAGCTGCCCGACACCCCGATCACCGTCGTGCACCGTTCCGACGACTCGGGCACCACCGAGAACTTCACCGCCTACCTCACCGAGGCCGCCGGCGATGCCTGGTCCTACGACGAGGTCGAGACCTGGCCGTCCGACATCACCGCCGAGTCCGCCCAGGGCACCAAGGGTGTCGTGGGCCTGGCCTCCCAGACCGAGGGCGCCATCACCTACGCCGACGCCTCCGCCGTGGGCGAGCTGGGCACCGTGTCCGTGAAGGTCGGCGAGGAGTACGTGAAGTACTCCGCCGAGGCCGCGGCCGCGACCGTCGAGAAGTCCGAGGCCAAGGAGGACGGCTCGATCGAGCTCGACCGCGCCACCGACGAGTCCGGCGTGTACCCCGTCGTGCTGGTCTCCTACCACATCTACTGCAACCAGTACGAGTCGCAGGAGACCGTGGACCAGGTCAAGGCCTTCGCCGAGTACGTCGTGTCCGAGGACGGTCAGAAGACCGCCGAGGAGTCCGCGGGCAACGCCCCGATCTCCGAGGACACCCGCAAGAAGGCCATGGAGCGCATCGAGGCCATCTCGGTCAAGGGCTGATGTCGCTTCTTGTCGGCTGACCCGCCGCCGCTTCGGCCGCCGGGCCCCACGGGCCCGGCGGCTGAAGCCGCGTCAGGGCGCTCGTTCGTCGCGGCCCGTCCATCACCACGCACGTCGATCTGAGGGAAGGCACTGTGTCCTCAACCACCAACGAGGCGGCACCGAAGCCGTCCAGCCTGCGCGGCCCCCGCCGCGGAGCCGCCGGAGACAAGCTCCTCTCCGGCGGGGCCCTGGCGGCCGCCGTCCTGATCCTGCTCGTGCTCGCCTTCGTGGCGGTCTTCCTCCTGACGGAGGCATGGCCTGCCCTGCAGCCGGGTGCGGAGCTCGTGTCTGCGGACTCCTTCTTCCAGTACGTGTGGCCGCTCATGGCCGGCACCGTGATGGTGTCGATCATCGCTCTGCTCATCGCCACCCCGGTCGCGATCGGCGTCGCCCTGTTCATCTCGCACTATGCGCCCCCGCGCATCGCGCAGTCGGTGGGCTTCGTGATCGATCTGCTGGCCGCGATCCCCTCCGTGGTCTACGGCGTGTGGGGCTGGCTGACGCTCGCTCCGCTGATGGTGCCGATCTACGGCTGGCTCAACGAGAACCTGGGCTTCATCCCGTTCTTCGGCGGCTCGGCCACCACCACGGGCCGCACCCTGCTGACCTCGGGCGTCGTGCTGGCCGTGATGGTCCTGCCGATCATCACCGCGCTCTGCCGTGAGATCTTCACCCAGACCCCGAAGCTCCACGAGGAGGCCGCGCTCGGCCTCGGCGCCACGCGCTGGGAGATGATCAAGATGACCGTGTTCCCGTTCGCCCGGGCCGGCATCATCTCCTCGATCATGCTCGGCCTCGGCCGCGCGCTCGGCGAGACCATGGCGGTCACCATGGTGCTCTCCGGCGGCGTCTTCTCCTGGTCGCTCGTGGAGTCCGGCAGGAACCAGACGATCCCGTCGGAGATCGCGCTCAACTTCCCCGAGGCGTTCAACATGCGCCTGCACGAGCTGATCGCTGCCGGTCTCATGCTCTTCATCATCACCCTGGCGGTGAACATGATCGCCCGCGCGATCGTGAACAAGCACAAGGAATTCTCGGGAGCCAACTGACATGAGCACTGTCTCGACTTCTCCCCGGGCCACCGAGGACAGCGTGACGCCGCGGCGTCACTCCCTGACCGAGGGTCAGAAGCCCGGCTGGACCTGGATGGCCGTCGCAGCTGCCGCGGCCGTCGTCGCCGCCGGCCTGACCGTGCTGCTCAGCGGCGCCTTCAACGTCGTCGGTTTCGTGATCATCGCCGCCATCCTCTACATCGCGGGGCTCTACGTGGCCACCCGCGTGATGGAGAACCGGCGCCGCGCCGCAGACGGCCTGTGCCGCAACCTCGTGTGGCTGGCGTTCCTCGTGGCCCTGGTGCCGCTGGTCTCCGTGCTGTGGTCGGTCCTCTCCGCCGGTCTGCCGACCCTGATCGCCAACCCGCAGATCATGGCGTACGACATGAAGGGCATCACCGGCATCGACGACTCGGCGTGGGTGGAGGACGGCAAGCCCGCCGGCGGGCTCGCGGGCGGTTTCGGCCACGCCCTGATCGGCACCGTCGTGATCACGATCATCGCGACCCTGATCTCCGTGCCGATCGGCATGCTCACCTCCATCTACCTGGTGGAGTACAGCCGCGGCGGCTGGTTCTCCCGCGCCATCGTGTTCTTCGTGGACGTCATGACCGGCATCCCCTCGATCGTGGCCGGCCTCTTCGCCTACGCCGCGATCACGTGGGTCCTGACCCTGGTCACCGGCAGCAAGTCCACCGCACTGCAGTCCGTGCAGATGGGTCTCACGGCCGCGATCGCGCTCTCGGTGCTCATGATCCCCGTGGTCGTGCGATCCACGGAGGAGATGCTCCGTGTGGTGCCCAACGAGCTGCGCGAGGGCGCCTACGCCCTCGGCGTGCGCAAGTGGCAGACCATCGCCAAGGTGGTCCTGCCCACCGCGATCTCCGGCATCGCCTCCGGCGTCACCCTGGCCATCGCCCGCGTGGCGGGCGAGACCGCGCCGATCCTCGTGACGGCCGGCTTCGCCACCAGCATCAACTGGAACCCGTTCGACAACTGGATGACCGCGCTGCCGGTGTACATCTACCGCCAGCTGGTCGCCCCGACCTCGCCTACGGCGGCGGACCCCTCGACCGCCCGCGCCTGGGCAGCCGCCCTGCTGCTCGTCACCATCGTCATGCTGCTCAACCTGGCGGCACGGTTCATCGCCAAGGCGTTCGCCCCCAAGAAGGGCCGGTGAGGCCCGGCCGCCCGGAATCCCCCGGGCGGCCGGCCCCGACCCCGTCGCACCCCCCCCAGAGACTTCCACGAAGGAACAGAACCACTCATGTCCAAGCGCATCCAGGCCGTCGACGTCGATGTCTTCTACGGCAAGTTCAAGGCCGTCGAGGGCGTCAACATCGACATCGCCCCCCGCTCCGTCACTGCCTTCATCGGCCCCTCCGGCTGCGGCAAGACCACCTTCCTGCGCAGCATCAACCGCATGCACGAGGTGCTCCCCGGCGCCACCGTGGACGGCCAGCTCCTGCTCGACGGCGAGGACATCTACGGGCCCGGTGTGGACCCGGTCCGCGTCCGTTCCCAGATCGGCATGGTCTTCCAGCGCCCGAACCCGTTCCCCACGATGTCCATCCGCGACAACGTGCTGGCCGGCTACAAGCTCAACGGCACCCGCCTGAACAAGTCCCGTGCGGACGAGCTCGTGGAGAAGTCCCTGCGCGGCGCCAACCTGTGGAACGAGGTCAAGGACCGCCTCGACAAGCCCGGCTCCGGCCTCTCCGGCGGTCAGCAGCAGCGTCTGTGCATCGCCCGCTCCATCGCGGTGCAGCCCGACGTGATCCTCATGGACGAGCCCTGCTCCGCGCTCGACCCGATCTCCACCCTCGCCGTCGAGGACCTGATCAACGAGCTCAAGGAGGAGTACACGGTCATCATCGTCACGCACAACATGCAGCAGGCCGCGCGCGTGGCGGACAAGACCGCGTTCTTCAACATCCAGGGCGTCGGCAAGCCCGGCAAGCTGATCGAGTACGACGACACCAACGTCATCTTCAACAACCCCTCGAGCCAGCAGACCGAGGACTACGTCTCCGGCCGTTTCGGCTGAGCCGCCCCGCGCTCCGTCCCCGACCCCGTCCGGCCGCACGCCGGGCGGGGTCGCGGCGTCTGCGGGGCCGGGCGTCGTCGTCGGGCGCGGCCTCAGGCCAGCGGGAGGAGGGCCAGCGTGCCGAGGAGGCCGAGGAGGGCGCAGGCCACCGGCGTGAGCAGCCACCAGCCGACCACGCGCAGCACGGTGGGCCAGCGCACGGACGCGTAGGTCTGCGTCTGGCCGGCGCCCACGATGGCCGCCGTCGCCGTGTGGGTGGAGGACAGGGGCAGGTGGAACACCAGGGATCCGACGAACAGCAGGCCCGCGGGGATGACGGCGGCCACGGACGCCCGCAGGGGGTCGAGGCGCACGAGACGCTCGGTGAGGGTCCAGGCGATCCGCCAGGCGCCGCCTAGCGTGCCGAGCCCGACCGCGAGGGCGAACAGGAACGCGCCCCCCACGAACTCGGCCGTCAGGGCGTCCGGCGCCAGGACGGACCCGGACCCCACCAGCACGGCGGCCCACAGCACCCCCATGCGCTGACCGGCCTGCAGGCCGTGGCCCATGGCCATGGCGCTGGCGGAGATGCCCAACGCGACGCGGGCCCGGTGCTGGACGTTGACCGTGGTGCCGCGGGTGGCGAGCCGCGTGGCGGGCGCGGTGAGCAGGCGGGCGAGCGCCCACGCGATCAGGGGCGAGAGCAGCAGGCTGAGCAGCACCTCGGCGCGGACGAGGTCGAAGATGGTGTGGGCGACGTCGATGTGCAGGCTCAGGCGCACGGCGAGGTGGCTGCCCGCCAGCGCGGAGATCAGCGCGTGCGTGCTGGAGCCGGGCAGGCGCCGCCACCACAGCAGCAGACCCCACACGAGGGTCACCGCGCAGGACACGCCCACGGCCAGGGGGCCGATCTCGCTGCGCACCGCGGGCGAGGTGAAGTAGTGCACGCTCAGCGTGATGAGCCCGATGCCCAGCAGCGCGCCCACGGTGTTGACCGCTCCGGTCAGGAGGAGGGCCCCGCGCGGTGTCAGCGCCCGGTACCGGACAGGCAGCGCCGCGGCGTTGGGGGCGTCGCGGAACCCCATCAGCGCGCCGACGGCGCACAGCAGCACGAGGACGACGGCGAGCCCCGCGGTCACGGCGCCTCCACCGGCTCAGGACTCACGGACGAGCACCATGCCCAGGTCCATGTTCACGCGGGAGAGGGCCTCGAGCGCCGCGTGCAGCGCCCAGGCGACCTCGCGCTGGCGGTTGTAGTCGCGCTGCAGCAGGTCCATGCCGAGGTCGGCGAGCCACTCGACCATGATCCGCTCCGTGCGGCGGGAGGCGCGCAGCAGCTGCATCCACGTGGCCTCCAGGGCGTCGAGGTCGCGCATCTCGGCGGCGCCGCGGGCGAGCAGCTCGGCCTGCCGCCCCACGGTCTCCAGGACGTCGAGGGCGTGCGTCGGCAGCTCCTCGAGGTCGGCCCGCTGGATCAGCACGCCCGCCGACACGACGCGCCGGGTGGTCGCGTGCACGCCGCTGGCCAGCCGGTAGAGGTCCTGACGGGGCAGCGGAGTCACGTAGGCGCTGCGCAGCGCGGTGAGGAAGGCCATGAGGGTGGCGCTCGAGGACGAGTCGAGCTCCTCGAGCTCACGGGCGGCACGGTCCGCCTCGGGTCCGCGGGTCCCCGCGACCTGGGCCACCAGATGCACGGACCGGTGCAGGGCCTCGGCGAGGTCCGCCATGTGGCGCAGCGCCGGGGTGTCGCGCGTGACGAGCCAGGGCATGCGGGGGGACATGGGCAGCGGTCGCTCTCTCGTCGACGGGTGGCGAAGGGGTCGACGACGACGCCGGACCGGGAACGCCTCTCGGCGGAAGGCCGCTCGCAGCGGCTATGTGTTGGAGCCCGGGGTTACCAGCGGCCCGGCGCCGTCCCCATCAGTCTAGCGATCCGTCCCGAAACGCTCGACCCGCCGCCTCCAGGGCGTCGGCGGTGCTGACCAGGCGCGCGGCCCGGCGGGTGAGGGCGGCGGCGCGGTCCGGGGCGGCGGCCTCGGAGCCCTCGGCGTGCTCGACCTGGCCCAGAGCCACGACGCGGGCGTAGGCCGCGGCGCGCTCGAACGCGACGTCGATCTCGGAGCGGTAGGCGCCCGTGAGGATCGTGTCCGTGAGGCGGCGCAGCTCGGCCGGCCCCGGCGGCTCGACGGC
>NZ_KV825042.1:0-8880 GCF_001816085.1 Micrococcus sp. HMSC31B01 | reverse complement strand
CCCGTCCGGCTCGCGGCGGTGAAGTCGTCGGACGGCGACGGCGCGGCGGCACCGTCGTCGTCCGACGACGTGACCGGGGTCAGTCCCGGATCGTGGCCTCCATGGGCACACGGACGCCGCGCTCCTTCGCCACCTCGGCGGCGCGGGAGTAGCCGGCGTCGACGTGGCGGATGACGCCCATGCCCGGGTCGTTGGTGAGCAGCGCCTCGAGCTTGGCCGCGGCCAGCTCGGTGCCGTCGGCCACGCCCACCTGGCCGGCGTGGATGGACCGGCCGATGCCGACGCCGCCGCCGTGGTGGATCGACACCCAGGTGGCACCCGAGGAGGTGGCGGTCAGCGCGTTGAGCAGCGGCCAGTCGGCGATCGCGTCGGAGCCGTCCAGCATGGACTCGGTCTCGCGGTACGGGGAGGCCACGGAGCCGGAGTCGAGGTGGTCGCGGCCGATCACGATCGGCGCCTTGACCTTGCCTTCGGCCACGAGCTGGTTGAAGAGCAGGCCGGCCTTGTGGCGCTCGCCGTAGCCCAGCCAGCAGATGCGGGCCGGCAGGCCCTCGAACTCCACGAACTCGGCGGCGCCGTCGAGCCAGCGGTGCAGGTGCTCGTTCTCGGGGAACAGCTCCTTCAGGGCCTCGTCGGTCACGCGGATGTCCTCCGGGTCGCCGGAGAGCGCGGCCCAGCGGAACGGGCCGAGGCCCTCGCAGAACAGCGGGCGGATGTAGGCCGGGACGAAGCCCGGGAACTCGAACGCGCGGGAGTAGCCGGCCTTGCGGGCCTCGTCGCGGATGGAGTTGCCGTAGTCGAACACCTCGGCGCCGATGTCCTGGAAGCCGACCATGGCCTCGACCTGGCGGGCCATGGACTCCTGGGCCTTCTTGGTGAAGGTGTCCGGGTCGGCCTCGGCCTCGGCGTGCCAGTCCTTCTCGTCGATCTCGATCGGCAGGTAGGACAGCGGGTCGTGCGCGGAGGTCTGGTCGGTGACGATGTCGATCTCGACGGTGCCGGCCTTCTGGCGCTCGAGCAGCTCGGGGAACACCTCGGCGGCGTTGCCCACGAGGCCCACGGAGACGGCCTCGCCGTCGCGCTTGGCCTGCATGACGCGCTCGACGGCCTTGTCGATGTCCGTCTCCACCTCGTCCAGGTAGCGCTTGCCCATGCGGCGGCGCAGGCGGTCCTCCGAGACGTCCACGATCAGGCAGACGCCGCCGTTGAGGGTGACGGCCAGGGGCTGGGCGCCGCCCATGCCGCCGCAGCCGCCGGTGAGGGTCAGGGTGCCCTTGAGGGAGCCGTCGTAGCGCTTGCGGCCGATCGCGGCGAAGGTCTCGTAGGTGCCCTGCAGGATGCCCTGGGTGGCGATGTAGATCCACGAGCCGGCGGTCATCTGGCCGTACATCGTCAGGCCCTCGGCCTCGAGCTCGCGGAAGGTCTTCCAGTCGGCCCAGTCGCCCACCAGGTTGGAGTTGGCGATCAGCACGCGCGGGGCCCACTTGTTGGTGCGGAACACGCCCACCGGCTTGCCGGACTGCACCAGGAGGGTCTCGTCCTCCTCGAGGTCCTTGAGGGTGGCGACGATGGCGTCGTAGGCCTCCCAGGAGCGGGCCGCACGGCCGGTGCCGCCGTAGACGACGAGGTCCTCGGGACGCTCGGCGACCTCGGGGTCCAGGTTGTTCATGAGCATCCGCAGCGGGGCCTCGGTCTGCCAGGACTTGGCGGAGAGCTCGGTGCCGCGCGGGGCGCGGATGGTGCGGGACGGGTCGTGCTGGGTGAAGCCCACGGCCATGGCAGTTCCTCTCGACGGGGTGCGTGCGCCGCCGGGACGGGTGGCCCCGGTGATTTCACGGCTCGGCATGCACTTTCCGAACATTGAAACAGTGACTCGGCTCACGCGCAAGCCCGATCCGCGCGTCCCGCACCCGTTACGCTCCCTCTCATGACCACCACCCCCACCGCCTCGACGCGCACCGTGGACCGGGCCCTGGACCTGCTCGCCGCCGTCACCGAGCAGCCCCGGCTGAGCCTGACCGAGGCCGCCCGCGCCACGGAGCTGCCGGCGTCCACGGCGCTGCGCCTGCTGCGCAGCCTCGAGGGATCCGGCTTCGTTGCCCGCGACGACGACGGCGCCTACCGCCCCGGCGTGCGCCTCATCCAGCTCGGGGCGCGGGCCTTCTCCCGGGACTCGCTCGTGCAGCTGGCCCGCGGGCCGATGGACCACGTCGTGGCCGCCACGGGCGAATCCGTCTACCTCTCGGTGACGACCCCTCCGGACTCCGCCGTCTACCTGGCGATCGTGGAGGGCACGCACTCGGTCCGCCACACGAACTGGGTCGGACGCACCGTCCCCCTGGCGGGCACGGCCGTGGGCGACGCCCTGCGCGGCAGCGTGGCCGCGGGGGACTACACGCTGCGCACCCGTTCCGTGGAGAAGGACGTCACCTCGCTGTCCGCCCCCATCAGCGTGGCGGGCACGGTGGTCGGTGCGCTCAGCACACTCGTGCCGGCCTACCGCTGCACGGACGAGCTGGCGGACCGGTGCGGGGCGGCCCTCGTCGCCGCCACCGACGAGCTGGCGCACCTGCTCGGGGCGGCGGACACTCCCAGGGAAAGCCCAGCCGACTCCCCTGGAAAGCCCAAGGCGAGTTCGTAGGCTGAAGCCACCTCATCGAAGGTGCGAGTGATGACGGAGAAGGCCCCGGGCCCGGCGAGAGCCGGAACCGGGGCCTTTCTCTGTGCCCGGCGCCCGAGGCGCCGGGTCCGGGATCAGCGGCGGGAGGAGACGACGCCCGCCCAGAGGCCGCCGAGCAGGCCGGCCACCGGCAGCATCCAGAACAGGTGCACGCCCGACCCGTAGAGGACGGTGTTGGAGAACACCGCGAACAGGCCCACGGCACCGAGGAAGCCGCCGACCACGCCGCCGACCACGTAGCGCACGACGGAGCGGGCGGCCCCGCCCATCAGCAGCACGACCAGGTAGCCGGCCGCGCCCGCCAGGGCGCCGCCCACCAGGCCGAACATGAACGACTGCACCAGCACGACCCAGCCGCGGCCGGTCTCGCCCAGCGCCACGGAGCCGTTCGGATCACCCAGGCCGCCGGTGAGCACGCGCACGACGTCGCCGATGATCACGACGAGCACCGAGAGGAGGATGACGCGGTTGGTGAAGCCCCAGCCGTCCACCGGGCGCAGCGGCTCGAGCACCTCCTCCTCCACCACGGCGTGGCGCACGGGGCGGGCCGGGGCGGTGTGGGCGTTCGCGGTGTGGGGCTGGACGGCGTGGCTGCCGTCGGCGTTGATGGTCATCTCTGATCTCCCGTCCCGCCCCGGGCGGGGCGCGTTCCGGGCGCCAGGGCGCCCGTCTGGTTGCACGTCTGACGTGATTTTAGGCTTTTCCCAGCCCGAGGGGGTAATGGTGACCCGTCCGCCGGGCGGGGGCGGCTCAGAGGACGTCGGTGCGGCGGTTGGCGAGCGAGGGGAGGAACTCCCGGACCTCGTCGATCCGCTCGCGGGTGACCTCCGCGGTCACCACGGCCTCCCGCTCGTCGGCGAGCTCGGCGACGGGCAGCGCCAGCGGGTCCACGATCATCGAGTGGCCCACGGTGCCGTCCGAGCACGTGTCCGCCGCGGCCACCCACACCGTGTTCTCCACCGCACGGGCCTTGAGCAGGGTGCGCCAGTGCTCCACCTTGTGCTCGCCGGAGAACCACGCCGCGGGGATCACGAGCACGTCCGCCCCCTCCACCGCGAGACGCCGGGACAGCTCGGGGAAGCGCAGGTCGTAGCAGGTGAGCAGGCCCAGGCGGAGCCCGCCGAGCTCGATCGCCGCGACGCCGCCGTCGCCGGGGGTGATCCGGTCCGACTCGCGATGCGCGAACGCGTCGTAGAGGTGGAGCTTGCGGTACGCACCCAGCCGGGCGCCGTCCGCGCCCACCGCCAGCAGCGTGTTGTAGGGACGCCGGTCCGGTCCCGGCTCGTAGCCGCCCGCGACGACGGCGATCCCGTGCTCCCGCGCCAGCGCGGCCAGGCCCGCGGCGAACGGCTCCCAGGCCGCGGCGACGGCGTCGGGGAACTCCTCCCCCACCTCGCGGGCCCCGAGCATGGCCTCCTCGGGCAGCACCAGGAGGTCCGCCCCCTCGCCCGCGGCGCGGGCGGCGAGGCGGGCCATCACGGCCAGGTTCTCCTCGACGTCGCCCACGGGCCCGAACTGTCCGACGCTGATCCTCATGCCCCCAGGGTAGCCAGGCCCCTGCCGGTGGCCGTCAGCCCTGGTCAGCGCCGGGGCCAGCCGCCACGCTGGAAGCCGGGCACGACGTCGGCCCGCATCGGCCGCCGTCGTCCTCCGCCCCGGATCCGCGCGGCACCGCGCGGCACGTCGACACCACAGGAGCAGACGCGATGACCACCCAGCAGCCCGACATCCCCGGCACGCCGGGGCCGATCACCCCCGACCTCGAGGAGCACACCGCCCTCACCCACCCGGACCAGCCCGTGGCCGCGCCGGCCCCGGACCAGCGCGGTCCGGCACAGGTCTCCCCCACCGGCCAGGACACCGGCGCCGACCCCGCGACCGCCGCGCAGGGCTGCCCGTACCTGACCACCGCGCACGGCGTCCGCCTGCAGGACTCGGACCACTCGCTCAAGGCCGGCCGCCGCGGCCCCACCCTGCTGCAGGACCACCACCTGCGGGAGAAGCTCAGCCACTTCGACCACGAGCGCATCCCCGAGCGCGTGGTCCACGCCCGCGGCGCCGGCGCCCACGGCGTGTTCCGCGGCTACGGCACCGCCGCGAAGATCAGCCGGGCCGGGCTGTTCGCCAAGGACAAGGAGACGGAGGTGTTCGTCCGCTTCTCCACCGTGGCCGGCTCCCGCGGCTCCATGGACCTGGCCCGCGACACCCGCGGCTTCGCCACCAAGTTCTACACGGACGAGGGCACGTGGGACCTGGTGGGCAACAACATCCCCGTGTTCTTCGTGCAGGACGCCATCAAGTTCCCGGACGTGGTGCACTCGGTGAAGCCGCACCCGGACCGCGAGATCCCGCAGGCGCAGTCCGCGCACGACACGTTCTGGGACTTCGTGTCCCTGCACACCGAGGCCCAGCACCACACCCTGTGGAACATGTCCGACCGCGGCATCCCGCGCTCCTACCGCATGATGGAGGGCTTCGGCGTCCACACCTACCGCCTGATCGCGGCGGACGGCTCCACCGTGCTGGTCAAGTTCCACTGGAAGCCGATGCTCGGCGTGCACTCCGTGACCTGGGAGGAGGCGCTGCTCACCAACGGCATGGACCCGGACTTCCACCGGCGTGACCTCGCCGACGCGATCGAGGCCGGCGCCTTCCCCGAGTGGGAGCTCGGCGTGCAGGTGTTCGAGGACAACGAGGAGCAGATGTTCGAGGGCATCGACCTGCTCGACCCCACGAAGCTGGTCCCGGAGGAGCTCGCCCCCGTGCAACCCCTCGGCCGCATGACGCTGAACGCCAACCCGTCCAACTACTTCGCGGAGACGGAGCAGGTGGCCTTCAACCCGGCCAACCTCGTGCCCGGCATCGACGTCACCAACGACCCGCTCCTGCAGGGCCGCCTCTTCTCCTACCTGGACACGCAGCTCACCCGCCTCGGCGGGCCGAACTGGACCCAGCTGCCCATCAACCGCCCGCACGCCCCGGTCAACGACATGCTGCGTGACGGCTTCCACCAGAGCGCCGTGCATCGCGGCGTGGCGCCGTACCGGCCCAACTCGCTCGACGGCGGCCTGCCGTACGAGACCCCCGCGGACGACCACGCGTTCATCGAGCACCCGGAGCCGCTGCCGGCGTCGGTGAAGGAGCGCGCGCACGCCGCCTCCTTCGACGACCACTTCTCGCAGGCGCGCCTGTTCTTCCTCTCCCTCTCCGAGGTGGAGCGCGAGCACGTGGCGCAGGCGTACACGTTCGAGCTGGGCAAGTGCTACGAGCAGACCATCCGCGAGCGCCAGCTGGCCCACCTCGCCGCGATCGACACGCGACTGGCCCAGCAGGTCGCGGACGGCCTGGGCATCCCCGTTCCCGCGCCGACCGAGACCCCGGCCGACGTGCAGCCCTCCCCCGTGCTGTCCCAGATCGGCGGGGCGTGGCCGCTCGACGGCCGTCAGGTCGGCGTCGTGGTGGGCGAGTCCGTGGACGAGAAGGAGCTGGACGCCCTCGTGCAGGGCATCCACGGTGCGGGCATGGTCCCGCTGGTCATCGCGCCGAAGGGCGGCCCCGTGGCCGGGGAGATCGTGGCCCAGCGGACCTACCTGACCGCCGCGTCCATCGAGCTGGATGCCGTGGTCGTGGCCTCGCCGGCGGCCCCCGCCGCTGACGCCGCCCCCAGCCTGGACCAGAAGGCCGGCGCCGCCGACTCCGAGGCGGTGGACCCGCGCGTCGTCAAGGTGCTGCAGGAGATGTGGCGCCACTCCAAGGCGATCCTCGCCCTCGAGCCGGCGGAGGCCGTCCTCGCGGCCGCCCAGGTGTCCGGCAAGGGCGTCGAGTCCGCGGCGGACGGCGCCTCCGCCGTCAGCCGGCTGACGGAGCTGCTGCCCGCGCACCGCGTGTGGGACCGCTTCCCGACGACGGGCCGCCTGGCCGACTGACCGGCGGACCCCCGGGCGCTTTCGAACGTGAGATAGGGCCTATCTCACGTTCGAAAGCGCCCATTCGCCCTCTTTCACGTTCGAAAGTGCAGGCCAGGGTGGGCCGGGGGCGGGGCGGCGGGCCGGGTCAGTCCTCGATGAGGTCGCGGACCTGGACCACCTGATCGCGGCCCGGGCCCACGCCGATCGCGGAGATCCGGCAGCCCGAGAGCTTCTCGAGGGCCTCCACGTAGCGCTGGGCGTTCAGCGGCAGATCCGTGAACGCGCGGGCGCCCGAGATGTCCTCGGTCCACCCGTCGAAGAGCTCGTACACCGGCTTCGCGTGATGGAACTCGGTCTGGGTCATGGGCATGCGGTCGTGGCGCACGCCGTCCACCTCGTAGGCCACGCACACCGGGATCTTCTCGATGCCGGTGAGCACGTCCAGCTTGGTGAGGAAGTAGTCCGTGAAGCCGTTGATCCGCGCGGCGTAGTGGGCCATGACGGCGTCGTACCAGCCGGTGCGCCGCGGGCGGCCGGTGTTCACGCCGAACTCGCCGCCGGTGGTGCGCAGCTGCTCGCCCATCTCGTCGAAGAGCTCCGTGGGGAACGGACCGGCGCCGACGCGCGTGGTGTAGGCCTTCACGATGCCGATGGTGCGGGAGAAGCGGGTGGGGCCGATGCCCGCGCCCACGGCCGCGCCGCCGGCGGTCGGGTTGGACGAGGTCACGAACGGGTAGGTGCCGTGGTCCACGTCCAGGTAGGTGGCCTGGCCGCCCTCCATGAGCACCACCTTGCCCTCGTCCAGGGCGTCGTTGAGCAGGTTCACGGAGTCCACGACCATGGGGCGCAGGCGGTCCGCGTAGCCCAGGAAGTACTCGGCGATCTCGTCCACGGTCACGGCGCGGCGGTTGTAGAGCTTCACCAGCAGCTCGTTCTTCTGCCGCAGGGCGCCCTCGATCTTCTGGCGCAGGATCGACTCGTCGAAGATGTCCTGCACGCGGATGCCCAGGCGGGCCACCTTGTCCATGTAGGTGGGGCCGATGCCGCGGCCGGTGGTGCCGATCGCGCGCTTGCCCAGGAACCGCTCGGTCACCTTGTCCATGGTCTGGTGGTACGGCGCCACGAGGTGGGCGTTGGCGGAGATCTTCAGGTGCTCGCACGGGTGGCCGCGGGACTCGAGCCCGTCGATCTCCTCGAACAGCGCCTCCAGGTTCACCACCACGCCGTTGCCGATCACCGGCACCGCGTTGGGCGAGAGGATGCCGGCGGGCAGCAGCTTGAGCTCGAACTTCTCCCCGTTGACGACGACGGTGTGCCCGGCGTTGTTGCCGCCGTTCGGCTTGACGACGTAGTCCACTCGCCCGCCCAGCAGGTCGGTGGCCTTGCCCTTGCCCTCGTCGCCCCACTGGGCTCCGACGATCGCGATCGCTGGCATCTGCATCTCTCCTCAGGGCCGCGGGTCGCCCCGGACCGGCCCGTACATGGAAAACGCCCCCTTGCGGTGCACGCGGAGGCCGTACCCCCGAATCCTACCAGCGTGACGGATGCCACCCTCTGGCTACGCTGGCGCCATGAGCACCGCAGCGCCCGGCACCCAGCACTCGGAGTTCGCCTCCCCGACCCCCACCCGCAAGGGCCCGAGCGTGGGCACGTGGCGCCCCTGGGCCGTGCTGCCGTGGGCGCTGGCCCTCCTCGCCCTGCCCCTGATCGCGCTCGCCCTGCGCTCCAACTTCGGCGCGAACGGCTGGATGACGGTCATCTACATGGTCTTCGGCGCCCTGCCCCACGAACTCGTCCTCGTGCTCATGGTGGGGAGCCTGTTCCTCCTGCCCCGCGTGGACCCGCAGGATGAGCAGCGGGGCGGCATCCGGCTGGGGCGCCTGCTGCACACGCTGCTGGGCATCTCCTGGGGGTCCTTCGCGCTGGCCGCGATCATCTTCCCCGACGGCGGCGACCACCCGGACTCCGGCGCCACGACCCCGGTGCTCATGGACCTGCTCGGCAAGAGCACCGCGATGGACGTCGGCCTCGTGGGCGGCCTCGCCCTCGCGGCCGTCAGCGCCCTCACCGGTCTCGCGGTGATCGTGGTGTGCGTGGTGCGGCGGATCCGCGCCGTTCGCTGAGCACGCTCCCGACGACGGCGGTCAGCGCGCCGACATGACGCGCTGACCGTCACGGTCACGGCGCGTTCAGGCGTTGGCGGGCTCGGCCGTGCCCGCGCCCCGGCGGCGCAGCTCGGGCTTCACGGTGCCCTCGGCGCCCGTGTCGGGTCGGGCGTCCTCCGCGGCCCCG
>NZ_KV825041.1:0-1404 GCF_001816085.1 Micrococcus sp. HMSC31B01 | reverse complement strand
GCTTACACAGACCATCTGACACGCCCGGCCAGCAGGGCCAGACTGCCCGAAGCCAGCGCGCCGATGACCTCGGCGACCATGATCGTCGCGGTGATGGAGAAGACCACGGCCAGCCGGCCCCGCCGGCCCGCCGCCGGAAGAGCATGGGAATGATCGTGTCCGCTCATACCGGGGTCTCTTCCACTCGATGAATCATCAGCTTAACGTCACCATCCTGTCCGGCGATACTGAAGGCACGCTCAATGCGCACAGCAGGCGCAATCCGCCCCGCAGCCATCGCCGTCCTTCTCGTTCTGGTCCCCGGCGATCAGCGCGGAGGCGGGGGTGCAGCAGGCATCCCCGCGCCAGGCCTCCACCCCTTCCTTGAGGGCGACGGCGGCGATCACCAGGGCCGCGACTGGGTCGGCCCAGGTCCAGCCCAGGGTGCTGTTGAGGACCAGGCCCACCAGCAGGACCGCCGAGAGGTAGGTGCAGATCAGGGTCTGTTTGGAGTCGGCCACCGCGGAGGCGGACCCGAGTTCGCGGCCAGTGCGCCGCTCGAACCAGGACAGGAACGGCATGATGGCCAAGCTCACGGCGGCCAGCACGATCCCCACCGTGGAATGCTCCGGTTGCCCGGCCCCGAACAGGGTGCGCACGGCGTCGACGGTGATGAAGGCGGCCAAGCCGAAGAAGGAGAAGGCGATCAGGCGCAGCGCCACCTTCTCCCGGCGGTGCGGGTCCGGGGTGGCGAACTGCCAGGCCACCGCGGCGGCGGAGAGGACCTCCACGATGGAGTCCAAGCCGAAGCCGATCAACGCGGAGGACGAGGCCACGGTGCCGGCGGCCAGGGCGATGGCCGCCTCGATCACGTTGTAGGTGATGGTTCCGGCCACGATCCAGCGGATCCGGCGGTGCAGGACCGCACGGCGGTCGTCCGTGAGGGGCTTGGAGCTCAGCGTGAGGGTGCTCATGCGCAGGTGCATCCCGCAGCGGAGCAGCAATCCGGGTCGATGGTCAGCGTCAACTCCAGCAGCTCCCCAAGGGTCTGGCCCAGCCGGGGGTCGGCCAGGGCGTACCAGACGTTGCGGCCCTCGGCGGTAGTGGTCACCAGCCCGCAGCCGCGCAGGCAGGCCAACTGGTTGGACATCACCTGCTTGGACACCCCCAGCTCCCCGGCCAGCGCCGACGGGCGGGCCGGCCCATCACGCAGGGCCAGCAGGATCCGGGTCCGGGTGTCATCAGAGAGGGCATGGCCCAGTCGGGACAACGCCGAGACATGAGTGAGGGTCGTGGTGCTCATGCCTAGAACGGTACAGCATAACGTGTACCCTTGTCGGGGTGCCGCCCGGCAAGCGGCCGGCACCATGGCCCGATCCCAGGAGGTCCGCGCAACTAGGGCGTGTCTGAGAATAGATGCACGAG
>NZ_KV825040.1:0-7903 GCF_001816085.1 Micrococcus sp. HMSC31B01 | reverse complement strand
GCCGCCGCGGCTCCGGATGTCCTGGCCGCCCCGGCCACCACCGGGAGTGGTGACGGCGCCACGGTGGCCGACCCGGGCGACGGCAACGGCCGCACGCGCGGCGGCGGTCCGCTGGCTCTGGTCCTCGTGGTCGGCCTGCTCGCCGCACTCGTCGTGGGCGGGGTGCTGCTGGCCCAGAACCTGCGCGGCGGGCCGGCCCCGCAGGCCGCGTCGTCCGAGTCTGAGTCTGCGTCGTCCGAGTCCGCATCGGACACCCCGTCGCCGTCGGAGAGCACCAGCCCCTCCCCCACCCCGACCAGCGAGAGCGCCGCGGCCGCCCCGCAGCCCGTCCAGGCCCTGCGCTCGGTGCCGGACCTGCCGGAGCACGAGGCCGAGCACGACGCGGACCTGAGCAACCTCATCGACGGCGACCCCACCACCGTGTGGCGCACCTTCGCCTACGCACGGCCGAACTTCGGCGGCTATGTGGAGAGCATGAACCTCGTGGTCCAGCTCGAGGAGCGCACCGAGGTGAACGAGGTGACCCTGCAGAGCACGGGGGCCACCGGTGGCGCCTGGTTCGCCTACATCGCCGACTCCCCCGAGGGCGCGAACGCCCAGGAGATCGGCAACGGCACCTTCGACCAGGACACCGTCTCCATCCCAGTGCCGTTCGAGGGCACCGAGGCCGAGGCCGAGTACGTGATCGTCAGCCTCACCTCGCTGCCCCAGCTGGAGGGCACGACGTCGGACCTCCCGTTCGGCCTGCGCCTCGGCGAGATCGCCGTCCGCTGACCCCGCGCCCAGGCGACGGCGCGCCGGACCTTCCGGCCGCCGTCGCCGGACGTCGCTGCACCGCGGCCCGACACCGCGGAATACCCGCCCGTGGCTCCGCCGTTGTCCTGGAGGAGCGTCCACCACCCCGATCCACTGGAGGAACCCGTGGCCCCCACCGCCCAGGACCAGAGCGTCCACAACGTCGTGATCGTCGGATCCGGCCCCGCCGGATACACCGCGGCGATCTACACCGCCCGCGCCGACCTCTCCCCCGTCCTCGTGGCCGGGGCGGTGACCGCGGGCGGCGAGCTGATGAACACCACCGAGGTGGAGAACTTTCCGGGCTTCCCGGAGGGTGTGCAGGGGCCCGAGCTGATGGCGAACCTCGAGGCCCAGGCCCGCCGGTTCAACACGGAGGTGGTCTACGACGACGTCGTGCAGGCCGACCTGACGTCGAACCCCAAGGTGCTCACACTCGGCGACGGCACCCAGCTGCGCACCCACGCGGTCATCCTCACGACCGGCTCCGCCTACCGGAAGCTCGGCGTTCCCGGCGAGGAGCGCCTCTCCGGCCACGGCGTCAGCTGGTGCGCCACGTGCGACGGCTTCTTCTTCCGCGAGCAGGAGATCGCGGTCGTGGGCGGCGGCGACTCCGCCATGGAGGAGGCCCTGTTCCTCACGAAGTTCGCGTCCAAGGTGACCGTGCTGGTCCGCAAGGACGAGCTGCGCGCCTCCAAGGTGATGGCCCACCGTGCCATGGAGAACGAGAAGATCGAGTTCCGCTGGAACACCGAGGTCACGGAGGTGACGGGTGACGACAAGGTCAACACCCTCCGCCTGCGGGACACCCGCACCGGCGAGGCGTCCACGCTGGACGTGACCGGCCTGTTCGTGGCCATCGGCCAGGACCCGCGCACGGACCTGGTGCAGGGCCAGGTGGAGCTCACGGAGCACGGCACCATCCGCATCGACCATCCGTCCTCGCGGACCTCCCAGCCGGGCGTCTTCGCCGCCGGCGACGTCACGGACCACACCTACCGCCAGGCCATCACCGCCGCCGGCTCGGGCTGCGTGGCCGCCCAGGACGTGGAGCACTACCTCGCGACCGTGGCCGACGTGGAGGAGGCCGCGCCGGCCGGCCCGGAGTCGGACGCGGTTCCGGCATGAGCCACTGACTCATCACCCCTGACCGAGCGTCATGAGTCATGTCGATAACACCCCTGTCCACCCCCGTCAGACACAGAACAACCCCCAGGAGGCTGCCATGAGCACCATCACCGTCACCGACGCCGACTTCGACCAGAAGGTCCTCCAGTCCGAGCTGCCCGTCCTCGTGGACTTCTGGGCCGAGTGGTGCGGCCCGTGCCGCATGCTCGGGCCTGTCCTGGAGGACATGGCCGTGGAGCACGAGGGCAAGGCCGTGATCGCCAAGCTCAACGTGGACGAGAACCCGGCCATCGCCGCGCGCTACGGCGTCACCTCCATCCCGCTCGTCGTGGGCTTCCAGAACGGCGAGAAGGTCGCCGAGTCCGTGGGCGCCAAGCCCAAGGCCGCGCTGGAGAAGGAGTTCTCGGCCCTGCTCGGCTGAGCCCCTCCCCCACTCACCACGACGGCCCCGTCACCCGAGAGGGTGGCGGGGCCGTCGTGCGTCGATCTCCAGGACCAGCGGCGGGTGCCCGTGGACGCCGTCCGCGGGAGCTCCGGATCAGGACTTCTTGCCCTTCCCCTTGCCGTCCTGACCGCCCTGGATGAGGTCCATGATGCGGTTCAGGTCCTCCACGGTGGTGAAGTCGATGGCGATGCGTCCCTTGCGCGCGCCGAGGGTGATCTTCACGGCGGTGTCCAGGCGGCTGGTGAGCGCGCTGGCGTAGTGGTCCAGGCGCTCGTGGCGGGCGTCGTCCGTGCTGCGCTGCGGCGTGCGGCCCGGCCGGAGCCCGCCCTGCAGCTGCGCGACAGCCTCCTCCGTGGCCCGGACGGACAAGCCCTCGGACTGGATCCGCTGCGCCAGACGCTCCATGTCCGACGGGTCCGTGAGACCGAGCAGCGCGCGAGCATGGCCGGCCGAGAGCGTGCCGGCGGCCACGCGGCGCTGCACGAGGGGCGGCAGCTTGAGCAGTCGGAGCGTGTTGGAGATCTGCGGACGGGAGCGGCCGATGCGCTGGGACAGCTCCTCCTGCGTGCAGGCGAAGTCCTCCATCAGCTGCTGGTAGGCGGCGGCCTCTTCGAGCGGGTTCAGCTGGGAGCGGTGCAGGTTCTCCAGCAGAGCGTCCCGCAGGAGGTCCTGGTCCGGGGTCTGGCGGACGATGGCCGGGATGGTGTCCAGGCCGGCCTTCTGGGTGGCGCGCCACCGGCGCTCGCCCATGATCAGCTCATAGGGGGTGGGGCCGTCCACCTCGCGCACGACGATCGGCTGCAGGATGCCGACTTCGCGGATCGAGGTGACCAGTTCCGCCATGTGGTCCTCGTCGAACACCTCACGCGGCTGCCGCGGGTTCGGGTGGATGTCCCCCACCGGGATCTCCCGCAGGACCGCGATGTCCGCTGATACGATCCCCACGGTCGCGACGGACTCCGCGGTCGTGTCCACCGGTTCCTCCCTCGACGACGCCGCGGCGGTGGCGCGCTTGCTGGGCGCCTTCACCGTCGGCATGGCCGGGCGCCCCTTGGTGGATCGCGCCGCAGGTGCGTCCTCGGAGTCGGCGGAGAAGAAGACGTCGACGGGACGCTGAGCGGGTCGAGAGGCACGCTTCGACGAGGTGGCCCCTGTCTGAGTGCCGGGCGAGGCGTTCCGGCCAGTCGCGGGAGTTGATTTCGCGGCCTGCGGTGGGCGGGCCGTGGTCTTTCGCTGCGGCCCCGACGGGTCCGGCTCAGTGGACTCCCCTGACGTCTTGGTTGTCGCGGTGCTGCGCGTCGATGTCGTCGTGCTCTCCGCTGCCGCGGCGGCCTCCGGGCCACTCTTCGCGGGCATCCGAGAGTCCTTCGGGGAGGAGGATGTCTCGGCGTTCTCTTCCGGGACTTCTACAGTGCTCTGGATCAGGGCGCCGAGGCCTCGCCCCAGGCCTCCTCGACGGCTCGTCTTCAACGGGTCCTCCTGCAGTGAGTGGGTCTGCGATCAGTGTAGGTGAGCGGTCTGATCTCGATGATTCCGGGCGGCGCGAGGAGACCCCGCACGTTGCACTGGCCCCGACTGTTGGTGGCCACGCGAGGGGGCGGGGGCGTGCGCGTGGACGTCTGCCGCGAGAGTGAGTGTTTCACGTGGAACACTCTGAGTTGGGGGCTCCAGGAGGGTGCGGCTGCAATCCCTCAGGACTCTCTCGTGGTTTCTCGTAAGGTCCACCCGTTTCACGTGAAACGCGATCCCTCAGCCGGCCAGTCGGCAGTTGACGAATCACAGTTGTAGCTGCTTGTGTTCTCGGTGTCCCGGGGCCGATCAACCGTCCAATGCGTACGGTATTCAAATATGCTGGCTAGCCGCAGGATATTTATTGCGCGTCATCGGTTGGAAAATGGCGGACCAGTAGCGAAGCAACGCTCCACTCCCCTGCGGTATGGTGTGGACACTTGAATCACCGAACGGCCGAGCTCGGACTTCTCGTCGCCTTGTGTTCAGTGCTTCCTCACACCCGCGCAGCCCACGAATCGAACGTTGCGTCGCCGACCGTGTTTCACGTGAAACACGAATGACTGTGCCGCAGAGAACACGGACGGGGCCCCCGATCGTTGACGTAACTGCTCCTTACGAACCGGTGTTATCTTGTTGTGTCGTTCTCGGTCACCGCATGGGCGGCACTGATCGCGTGTGCCTTGGATAGCCCGAAGTGGTGATGTCGCGGCACGGCCCCCTCACCCGAGGCTCGTTTCACGTGAAACGTTCCGTTGGAGGTGTCGACTGATCTCGCATGCCACGGAAGTCGGCCCACCCGCGGGTGCACCCCGATGCACGCGTCCACAGGGCGCGTGACGTGCGTTCGACATTCAGACTCCACGCGACGCTGACGTACTAACGCGGATGCGTCGAGCACAGACACGCGGTCGTTCTGTTTCACGTGAAACGCACGGCGCAGACTCGGAGGGAACACCGGACGGCGAGTCCCATGCCAGCGCACCATGCACCGACTTTCTCCCGTTGGGCGTACAGCTCCGTGCTCAAGCCAAGCACCGGACGACAAATACCGTGACAAGACAAGTTTCCCATCCAACGTTCTGGATCCATTCATTATGGCAGCCCAGACCGTCCACGAGGATCTAAGGGCCGTCTCATGGGGAACCGGGGCTTCACCTCGTCGGCCCTTGCGCGCGTGGCTTCCCTCGGGGATCGCCAGGGGAACCCGGTGTTTCACGTGAAACCTCCGGCGACCGCTCCATCACTCGACGCCCTGACTCCCGCCTCGTCACACGATCACGAAGACTCAGCGCATTACCCCGTCTCAGACCGAGACCCCGCAAGATCCCCGGGGAAGGGGACCACACCCGCGTTCCCGTTCACACGCCGACCCGTGCCTCGGCGTCGGACGCAGCAGCGAACTCACCGGAGTCCGTCGACACCTCCGATGAATCCATGACCGCGCTTCCTTGACGTCTCCTAGTCCACAGATCTTGTCCACATATCAACATCAACAATCGCGGGCAGACACGGCTGACTCCGCAACTTGCCAGCTCATATACTTGTCTTTGTATACATCGGGGCCTGCGGCCGCCCCACCTCGCCGGAGTCTCTCCTACTCTGCACACAGGACTGCACAGCAGAACTGTCCATCAGGCGCCGCCATCCGGCCCGTTCTACTCAGACGAAGCACAGCACTCCACCACGCCGCTGACGTCTGCTCTCGCACACGCTGACGACCGACCGGCCCGCACCCCTCGGCCACACCACGGCTCGAGCTCCGCTCTCGCTCCCCATTCCCTGCACTTCACCGACCGCGAGGAGGGCTGATCGTGGGGGAGGGGAGCGGGGACGGACCGAGCCCTGCACGGCCACGCCCGGCGGCCAGGACGTTCCCCACGCATCGCGCAGCTCCCGAGGAGCACTTCAACGCAGGGTGCACCGCCGGCCCGCACAGCCTCCGTCGCCGCCCCGCGACCGTGCCGTACACCCCGCCCCGTGAGCTCGTGTGTCGCCGCCTGCGGCCGCCCCCACGCCCTGCGACAGGTGTGCCTGGCCGACGCGGCGGAGGGGCCGGCCCAGGAGAGGAGACGGGAGCGTGTCAGACGGAGGCGGTCGACCACGGACACCCCTCCCCGTCGTCCCGCCGAGGCGGCACCACGCTCGCCCCACGGAGACCGTCGTTTCACGTGAAACACGAACTTTCGACATGCCCAGCGATTCCGCTTGTCTTACCATCCCACATCTTTGGGGGCCGCAATCACTCACGACGAAACCCGCCGGGGGATCCCTCCCTCCGGCGGGCTTCGTCGTCGTCAGCAGCGCAGCCCGGCGACGACCGCAGCAGACCGCCTGCGCGTCAGCCCTTCACGGCCGGCGCACCGCGGCCGGCGATCTCCGCGGCCGCCTCCCGGTACGCCACGGCGCCGGCCGAGGCCGGGTCGTAAGTCAGCACCGTCTGCTGATAGCTGGGGGCCTCGGAGATGCGGACGTTGCGGGGGATCGCGGTGTTCAGCAGCTGCTCCGGGAAGTGCGTCCGGACCTCCTCCGCCACCTGCACGGCGAGGTTGGTCCGCGCGTCGAACATCGTCAGCAGGATGGTGCTCACCTGGAGGCGCGGGTTCAGGTGTTTCTGGATCATCTGCACGTTCTTGAGCAGCTGGGAGAGGCCCTCGAGGGCGTAGTACTCGGCCTGGATCGGGATGAGCACCTCCTCAGCCGCCACGAACGCGTTGACCGTCAGCAGGCCCAGGGATGGCGGGCAGTCGATGAACACGTAGTCCAGCCGCTCCTGGCCGTCCTCCTCGCGCCAGGCGGTGTACGCCTCCAGCGCCCGAGACAGTCGCTGTTCGCGGGCCACCAGCGAGACCAGCTCGATCTCGGCACCGGCCAGGTCGATCGTCGCGGGCACCACCTGCAGGCCGTCCACGTCCGGGGCGTCCTGCACGACGTCCTGGATCTCCATCTCGCCCAGGAGCACGTCGTACACGGAGGCGACGTCTCCGGTGTGGGGGATGTTCAGCGCGGTGGACGCATTGCCCTGCGGGTCGATGTCCACCACCATCACCCGCATGCCCGCGCGGGCGAGGGCCGCGGCCAGGTTGACCGTCGTCGTCGTCTTGCCGACGCCGCCCTTCTGGTTGGACGTCGTGAACACGCGGGTGCGGTCGGGGCGCGTCAGACGGCGCCGCTGAAGCCGCGCGGGCTCCTCGGCGTCGGCGCCGCCCTTCTCGGCGGTCCGGCCGGTCCACTTCTGGCGCAGGGCCCTCCAGGCCCCACCCCGGCTCTCCTGCTCCTGCGCCATGCGGCTCTACCTCCTGGGTCGCGGGTGTGCGGATCTGCTGCCGCCCGGCCCGTCCCGTCCCGGTGGGGGAGGGGTCAGCGGGGACGCGCGCTGATGCGCACGACGGTGGTGGTCTCGGGCAGCAGGCCCTCGCCCACCGTGAGGATCTCGGGCTCGGCACCACCATACTTGCGCAGGACCTTGCGGGCGGCGGCGATCTCGTCGGCCGCGGAGCGGCCCTTGATGGCCAGCAGCTCCCCGGCGCCCTGCAGCATCGGCATGGCCAGCGGCACGAGGGTCTTCAGCGCGGACACGGCGCGGGCGGTCACGACGTCGACGTCGAGGTTCCCGGAGACCTGCTCGGCACGGCCGCGGATCACGTCCACGTTCTCCAGGCCGAGGTCGGCGACCACCCTGTCCAGCCACTCCACGCGCCGCTCGAGCGGCTCGATGAGCAGGAACTGGCAGTCGGGGCGCGCGAGCGCGAGGCACAGGCCGGGCAGGCCCGCGCCGGAGCCGACGTCGGCCACGAGCGCGCCCTGCGGGAGGAGCTCCTCGACCACGGCGCAGTTCAGGACGTGGCGCTCCCAGAGACGGGGTGCCTCGCGCGGGCCGATCAGGCCCCACTCGATGCCGGTGTCCGCCAGGTGGGCCACGTATGCCTCGGCCCGGGGGAGGGCCTCGCCGAACAGCTCGACGGCGGCCGGCCGCAGCGCGTCGGTCAGCGGCGGCGCCGGCTGCCCCACGGGCGCGGGGCGGTC
>NZ_KV825039.1:0-6276 GCF_001816085.1 Micrococcus sp. HMSC31B01 | reverse complement strand
GCCGGGGCGGACTCCTGGGCCAGGGCAGCGTGCGGCGCGCCGAACCCGGCGACGACGGCCACGGCGGCGGCCAGGGCGAGGGGGCGGGAGGGGCGGCGTGCGGGGGCCATGGCGGTCTCCGGTCTCTCGGATGTGAATGTGACGCAGCTCACCCTAGGCCAGCGACGGGCCCGTGCCCAGGCCGGCGTCGCCGTCGGGCCCGGGGCCCTGGGGCGGGTCCGGCCGCGCGGATAGGATGAGCCCGAGGGCGGCGCGCCCGCCGCGCTCCCCCGCCTGCCCGAGTCGACGACGCCTAGGAGCTGCAGCATGCCCATCGCATCCCCGGAGAAGTACGCCGAGATGATCGACGCCGCCAAGAACGGCGCCTTCGCCTACCCGGCGATCAACGTCACCAGCTCCCAGACCCTGAACGCCGCCATCCGCGGCTTCGCCGAGGCCGGCTCGGACGGCATCATCCAGGTCTCCACCGGCGGCGCCGCCTACTTCTCCGGCTCCTCCGTGAAGGACATGGTCGCCGGCTCGCTGGCCTTCGCGGCGTTCGCGCGCGAGGTCGCCAAGAAGTACTCCGTGAACATCGCCCTGCACACGGACCACTGCCCCCAGGACAAGCTCGAGGGCTTCGTCCTGCCCCTGCTGGACGCCTCCGAGGCCGAGGTGAAGGCCGGGCGCGACCCGATCTTCAACTCCCACATGTGGGACGGCTCCGCCGAGACCCTCGAGGAGAACCTGCGGATCGGCCGCGAGCTGCTCGCCCGCACCCACGCCAACAAGCAGATCCTCGAGGTGGAGATCGGCGTCGTGGGCGGCGAGGAGGACGGCGTGGCCCACGAGATCAACGAGAAGCTCTACACCACCGTGGCGGACGGCATCGCCACGGTGGAGGCCCTCGGCCTCGGCGAGCACGGTCGCTACCTCACCGCGCTGACCTTCGGCAACGTGCACGGCGTCTACAAGCCGGGCAACGTGAAGCTGCGCCCGGAGATCCTGCAGGAGATCCAGCAGGCCGTGGGCGAGAAGTTCGGCAAGGAGCGCCCGTTCGACCTCGTGTTCCACGGCGGCTCCGGCTCCGCCGCCCAGGAGATCGCCGACTCGGTGGAGTACGGCGTCGTGAAGATGAACGTGGACACGGACACCCAGTACGCGTTCACCCGCCCGGTGGCCGGGCACATGTTCGAGAACTACGACGGCGTCCTGAAGGTCGACGGCGAGGTCGGCGACAAGAAGCAGTACGACCCCCGCGTGTGGGGCGCCAAGGCCGAGGAGGCCATGGCCGCCCGCGTGGTCCAGGCCTGCACCGAGCTGAACTCGGCCGGCAAGAGCATCGGCTGACCCCGCCGTCCGCCGCGCCGGCCCGCACCCTCGCGTGAGGGTGCGGGCCGGCGTCGTCCTCAGCCCTCCCGCTCCTCCTGGGCCTGGAGGAACTCGAAGACCTCACGCTCGTCCACACCGGGGAAGGTCTGCGTGGGCATGGCCGCCAGCAGATGCGCGTGCATGCGGGCCGCGGGCCACACGTGCCCGCCCCACGCGGCCTCGAGCTCGGGGTCGGGGCGGCGGCAGCAGCGCGGATCGGGGCACGTGGAGGTGACCCGGTGGCGGGTGTCCGCGCCGCGGAAGTACCGGGCATGCTCGAACGGGGTGCCCACGGAGAGGGCGAACAGCCCGTCGGGGCCGTTCTCGATCATCGAGGTGCACCAGAACGTCCCGTTGGGCGAGTCCGTGTACTGCGTGTGGGCGCGGAACCGGTCGTTGCGGGAGAAGGCCTGCCGTGCGCCCCACTTCCGGCACGCCTGCTGGCCCTCGATCGCACCGGTGTGGTCGGCGGGGAACACGATCCCGTCGTTCTCGTAGGCCTTGTGGATCACCCCGGTCTCGTGGACCTTCTGGAAGTGGCAGCGGATGCCCAGGTCCACGGTGGCCAGGTTGGTGAACCGGTGCGCGGCGGCCTCGTAGGAGACGCCGAACGCGTCCTTCAGGTCGTCCACGGACAGGTCCCGGCGCTTCTGGGCGGCCCGCAGCAGCGACGACGCCGCCCGCTGCGGCATGAGCAGCGCGCCCGCCAGGTAGTTCACCGCCACACGCTGGGCGAGGAAGTCCTCGTAGTCCCGCGGCTCGCCGTGGCCCAGGACGGCGGCGGCGAGGGCCTGGAGCACCACGGTGCGGCGGTCGTGGTCCGAGGAGCGGGAGCCGCTGATGTGGATGCGCCCGTGCTTGAGGTCCGTGACGGAGCGCGTGGAGTGCGGCAGGTCCGGGACGAAGCGCAGGGTGAAGCCGAGGTGCTCGGCCAGCTCCGAGACCGCGTGCAGGCCCAGCGGCCCGCCCGTGTGGCCGATCGCGTCGAGCAGCCGATGCGCCTCGGCCTCGAGGTCGGGGTAGTGATTGTCCACCGCGCGCATCCGGGCGCGCAGCTGGGCGTTGGCGCGGCGCGCCTCCTCGGGGGTGGCGGCCTGCTCCTCCAGGCGACGGCGCAGCTCGGCCTCCAGCCCCGCGATCACCTCGAGGACCTCGGTGGGGGTGCGGGGCCCGATGCGCAGCGGCGGCAGGCCGAGGGAGGCGTAGTGCTCCGAGCGCGCGAACCGTTCGACCTCGATCTCCAGTTCGGCCCGCCGGGTGGGGGCCCGGCCGGTGAGCAGGTCCTCGACCGGCACGCCCAGGACCTCCGCGATCCGCTGGACCAGCGAGAGCCGCGGCTCGCGGCGGGCGTTCTCCACGAGGGACAGGTGGGAGCCGCTCACTCCCGTGCGCTCCGCGAGCTGGTCCAGGGTGAGGCCGGCCTGCTTGCGCAGGTGCCGGACGCGGCGGCCCAGCGCGACGGTGTCCACGGTCGCGCTGTCCTCGGGAAGCGGGCGGGTCATCATGCGCGGAACTGTAGACGGAACCGGGGAGGAGATCACGTGTGACGGAAAGAAAGTCACATTCTTGACAAGCGGGGGGCCGTTGCCGTGATCCATGCCACATGGGGGCGCAAGGACTGTCACGTTCTGACCCAGTGGCAGGAACGGCCGGAGTTTCCACCGATTTTGTGCTCCAGAGGGCCTTGCCCGGGGCCAAGGTGGATGTCAACGGCAGCGACGGACACGTCGCACCGAACCCTTCACGAACCGGACCGATCCTCAGGAGGACGTCATGACCACCCAGCCCCACCACTCCACTCCCGCCTCCGCCGAACAGCTCCAGCACGACTGGGACAACAACCCCCGCTGGGCCGGCGTCGAGCGCAGCTTCACCGCCGAGGACGTCGTCCGTCTCCGCGGCCGCATCCAGGAGGAGCACACGCTGGCCCGCCGCGGCGCCGAGAAGCTGTGGACCCAGCTGAAGGACGAGAACGCCCGCGGTGAGTTCACCAACGCCCTCGGCGCCCTCACCGGCAACCAGGCCGTCCAGCAGGTCAAGGCCGGGCTGCGCGCCATCTACCTCTCCGGCTGGCAGGTCGCCGCGGACGCCAACCTCTCTGGCCACACGTACCCGGACCAGTCCCTGTACCCGGCCAACTCCGTGCCGCAGGTGGTGCGCCGCATCAACAACGCCCTGCTGCGCGCGGACCAGATCGAGCACGCCGAGGGCGTCAGCAGCGTCGAGGACTGGCTCGTGCCGATCGTGGCCGACGCCGAGGCCGGCTTCGGCGGCCCGCTCAACGCCTACGAGCTCATGAAGTCGATGATCACCGCCGGCGCCTCCGGTGTGCACTGGGAGGACCAGCTGGCCTCCGAGAAGAAGTGCGGCCACCTCGGCGGCAAGGTGCTCATCCCCACCGGCCAGCACATCCGCACGCTCAACGCCGCCCGCCTGGCCGCCGACGTCGCCGACGTGCCCAGCGTGATCATCGCCCGCACCGATGCCGAGGCGGCCACCCTGATCACCTCGGACGTGGACGAGCGCGACGCCGAGTTCATCACCGGTGAGCGCACCGCGGAGGGCTTCTACAAGGTCCGCAACGGCGTCGAGCCCTGCATCGCCCGCGCCAAGGCCTACGCCCCCCACGCGGACCTGATCTGGATGGAGACCGGCACGCCGGACCTCGAGCTGGCCCGGAAGTTCGCCGAGGCCGTCAAGGCCGAGTTCCCGGACCAGATGCTGGCCTACAACTGCTCGCCGTCCTTCAACTGGAAGAAGAACCTCGACGACGACACCATCGCCAAGTTCCAGCGCGAGCTGGGCGCCATGGGCTACACCTTCCAGTTCATCACGCTGGCCGGCTTCCACGCCCTGAACCACTCGATGTTCGACCTGGCCAAGGGATACAACGAGCGCCAGATGTCCGCGTACGTCGAGCTGCAGGAGCGCGAGTTCGCCGACGAGGCCCGCGGCTACACCGCGACCAAGCACCAGCGCGAGGTCGGCACCGGCTACTTCGACGCCGTGTCCACCGCCATCAACCCGGACAGCTCCACGGTGGCCCTGGCGGGCTCCACGGAGTCCGGCCAGTTCCACTGATCCGCTCAGCCGAGACCGCGAGGAGGCAGTCCCATGAGCCCGCAGACCACGACCCCCACCCTGCACGAGATCCATGCCGACGACGTTCGGGAGCACACGCCCCTGCCGCATGACGTGAGCACCCAGGCCATCCCCGTCGTCATCCCCGAGGGCGCCGCCCCCGTGGTGACCGTCCACGGGCCGGTCGACGGGCGGCAGGCCGAGATCCTCACGGACGAGGCGCTGGCGTTCCTCGGCCGCCTGCACCGGCTGGCCGAGGACCGCCGCCGGCGGCTGCTCGAGGAGCGGGAGTACACCCGGCGCCGCATCACCGACGGCTGGAACCCGCACTACCTGCGGTCCACCCGCCGGGTCCGCGAGGACGACTCCTGGCGTGTGGCGCCGCTGGCCCCCGGCCTGCAGGACCGCCGCGTGGAGATCACCGGCCCCGTGGATCGGAAGATGACGATCAACGCCCTCAACTCGGGCGCCTCGGGCTGGCTCGCCGACTTCGAGGACTCCTCGACGCCGTCCTGGGACCGGATGCTGGACGGGCAGGTCAACCTGTTCGACGCGATCCGCGACCAGATCGACTTCACCTCCCCCGAGGGCAAGGAGTACCGGCTGCGCGAGCGCGAGCTCACGGACCGGCCGACCATCATCGTCCGCCCGCGCGGCTGGCACCTCCTCGAGGACCACATCCGCGTGGACGGCGAGCCGATGGCCGGCGCCCTCGTGGACTTCGGCCTGTACTTCTTCCACAACGCCGACGAGCTGATCCGCCGCGGCCACGGCCCGTACTTCTACCTGCCCAAGCTCGAGTCCCATCTCGAGGCGCGGCTGTGGAACTGCGTGTTCGTGGCGGCGCAGGACGAGCTGGGCATCCCCCAGGGCACCATCCGGGCCACCGTGCTGATCGAGACGATCACCGCGGCGTTCCAGATGGAGGAGATCCTGTACCAGCTGCGCAACCACGCCGCGGGCCTCAACGCCGGCCGCTGGGACTACATCTTCTCCATCATCAAGAACTTCCGGGACCGCGGGGCCGAGTTCGTCCTCCCGGACCGCTCGGAGGTGACCATGACCCAGCCGATGATGCGGGCCTACACGGAGCAGCTGGTCCGGGCCTGCCACCGGCGCGGCGCCTCGGCGATCGGCGGCATGTCTGCCGTGATCCCGGACCGCCGGAACGAGGAGGCCAACGCCGCCGCGCTGGAGAAGGTGCGCGCGGACAAGGCCCGCGAGGCCGGCGACGGCTTCGACGGCTCGTGGGTGGCGCACCCGGACCTCGTGCCGGTCGCCCGGGAGGAGTTCGACGCCGTGCTCGGCGAGGCCCCGAACCAGATCCGCACCCGCCGCCGCGAGGACGTGGTGCCGGACGAGGCCGCCCTGCTCGACGTCGCCGCGACCACGGGCTCGGTGACCGAGGCCGGCGTGCGGATGAACATCGAGGTCGGGATCCGCTACATCGAGTCCTGGCTGCGGGGGAACGGCGCCGCCGCGATCCACGGACTCATGGAGGACGCCGCCACGGCGGAGATCTCCCGGTCCCAGATCTGGCAGTGGGCACACAACGGCACCGGTGTGCAGCTGACCGAGGGCGGCGTGCGGACCGCCAACCGCGGCTGGATGGAGCAGCTGATCCGCGAGGAGCACGCTCGGATCCTCGCCGGCCCGCTGCCCGAGGGCCACCGGTTCGAGGACGCGGTGCGCGTGTTCTGCGAGTCGGCCCTGCCGCCGGAGTACCCGGCGTTCCTCACCCTGGGCGCGTACCGCCGGCACTTCGCCGGTCAGGACGACGCCGCGGCGAAGGCCTGATCCGCCGGGCCCCACGACGACGGCCGGTCACCTCACGAGGTGACCGGC
>NZ_KV825038.1:0-7668 GCF_001816085.1 Micrococcus sp. HMSC31B01 | reverse complement strand
ATGACCCACAACACCTAGAATGGGACGCGGCCGACGGTGGCCCCCGTACGCCACCGATCCCGAAGCCAGACCTCGAAGGAGCACCGTGTCGGAGCCGAAGAACATCCTGCTGACCGTGGACGGAGAGCTGCGGGAGGTGACGCACGGCACCACCGGCCTCGACCTCTTCCGCGAGAAGCCGACCACCGCCGTGATGCGGGTGGACGGCCTGCTCTGGGACCTGGCCCGCGAGATCCCCGCCGGCGCGTCCGTCGAGTCGGTGGACATCACGGAGCCCGAGGGCCTCGAGGTGCTGCGGCACTCCACCGCCCACGTGATGGCCCAGGCCGTGCAGCAGCTGCGCCCGGGCGCCAAGCTCGGCATCGGCCCGTACATCACGGACGGCTTCTACTTCGACTTCGACGTCGACGAGCCCTTCACCCCCGAGGACCTCAAGCAGATCTCCTCGCTCATGCAGAAGATCGTGAAGTCCGGCCAGACCTTCCGCCGCCGCGTCGTGGACGAGGAGACCGCCCGCGCCGAGATGGCGGACGAGCCCTACAAGCTCGAGCTGCTCGGCAAGAAGGATGCCGCGGACACCGCCGGCGAGGGCGCCTCCGTGGAGGTCGGGGCCGGGGAGATCACCATCTACGACAACGTGGACCGCAAGACCGGCGACGCCGTGTGGTGCGACCTCTGCCGCGGCCCGCACCTGCCCTCCACCAAGCTCATCGGCAACGGCTTCGCGCTCACCCGCTCCGCCGCCGCCTACTGGCTCGGCAACGAGAAGAACAAGCAGCTGCAGCGCATCTACGGCACCGCCTGGGCCAGCAAGGACGACCTCAAGGCCTACCAGGAGCGCCTCGCCGAGGCCGAGCGCCGCGACCACCGCAAGCTCGGCGCCGAGCTGGATCTCTTCTCCTTCCCGGACGAGCTCGGCTCCGGCCTGCCCGTGTTCCACCCGCGCGGCGGCATCATCCGCAAGGAGATGGAGGACTACTCCCGTCGGCGCCACACCGAGGCCGGCTACGAGTTCGTCTACACCCCGCACATCACCAAGCAGCACCTCTACGAGGTGTCCGGCCACCTCGACTGGTACGCGGACGGCATGTTCCCGCCCATGCACATCGACGAGGTCCGTGATCCCGAGACCGGCGAGATCACGCGCCAGGGGCAGAACTACTACCTCAAGCCGATGAACTGCCCCATGCACAACCTGATCTACCGCTCCCGCGGCCGGTCCTACCGTGAGCTGCCGCTGCGGCTGTTCGAGTTCGGCTCCGTGTACCGGTACGAGAAGTCCGGCGTGGTCCACGGGCTCACGCGCGTGCGCGGCATGACCCAGGACGACGCCCACATCTACTGCACCCGCGAGCAGATGAAGGAGGAGCTGACCACCACGCTCAACTTCGTTCTCGACCTGCTCAAGGACTACGGCCTCAACGACTTCTACCTCGAGCTCTCCACGAAGGACCCGGAGAAGTTCGTCGGCTCCGACGAGATCTGGGAGGAGGCCACCCGCACCCTCGCCGAGGTCGCGGAGGCCTCCGGTCTGCAGCTCGTCCCGGATCCGGGCGGCGCCGCGTTCTACGGCCCGAAGATCTCGGTCCAGGCCCGGGACGCCATCGGCCGCACGTGGCAGATGTCCACCATCCAGCTGGACTTCAACCTACCCGAGCGCTTCGACCTCGAGTACCAGGCCGCCGACGGCACCCGTCAGCGCCCCGTGATGATCCACCGCGCCCTCTTCGGCTCCATCGAGCGCTTCCTGGGCGTCCTCACCGAGCACTACGCCGGCGCGTTCCCGGCCTGGCTTGCCCCGGAGCAGGTCGTGGCCATCCCGGTGGCCGAGGCATTCAACGACTACCTGGACGACGTCGTCGCGAAGCTGCGCGCCGAGGGGATCCGGGCGCGCCTGGACGACTCCTCGGACCGCTTCCCGAGGAAGATCCGCACCGCGGCCAAGGAGAAGGCGCCGTTCGTGCTGATCGCCGGCGGCGAGGACAGGGAGGCGAACGCCGTGTCCTTCCGCTTCCGCGACGGCACCCAGGACAACGGCGTGCCGGTGGAGGAGGCGATCGAACGCATCGTGAAGGCGGTGCGCGAGCGCGAGGTCACCCCATGACCAGCCCCGGCACCGGCGGATCCGACGCGCGGGCGCAGGCCCGCGCGTCGGCGGACGCCGCCGCCACGGACGGCTTCGAGCTGCCCGGCGCCCCGGACGCCTTCGAGCGGTTCTGGAACGCCCACCGCATGGCGTACGTGTCCAAGGGGACGGGCCAGGTCAAGGACGAGCACACCTGCCCGTTCTGTGCGGCCCCGCAGCGCGACGATGAGGACTCCCTCATCGTCCACCGCGGCCGCACCGCCTATGTGGTGCTGAACCTGTACCCGTACAACCCCGGCCACCTGCTCGTCTGTCCCTACCGCCACGTGCCCCTGTACACGGACACCACCACGGAGGAGGCCGCCGAGATGGCGGAGCTGACCCAGACGGCGATGCTCGCCCTCGGCCAGGCCGCCGGCGCGTCCGGCTACAACCTCGGCATGAACCAGGGGGCGGTGGCCGGCGCCGGGATCGCGGCCCATCTGCACCAGCACGTGGTGCCCCGGTGGACCGGCGACGGCAACTTCCTGCCGATCATCGCCCGGACCAAGAACATGTCGCAGACCCTGGGGGAGACCCGGCAGATCCTCGCGGACGTCTGGGACCGGGCCGCCCGGGACCACGCCGCGCGCCAGGCGGCCAACGCCCGTGCCGCGGCCGAGCATCCTCGCCCGGGGGCCGGAGACTCCGCCTGATGCTGGACCGTCACGCGCGCGGCGTCACCACCCGCCTGTTCACCCCGGTGGCCCGTACGCTCCTGCGGGCCGGGGTCAGTCCGGACACCGTGACGGTCGTCGGCACACTCGGCGTGAGCCTGGGCGCGCTCGTGCTCTTCCCCCTGGGGCACCTGTTCTGGGGCACGCTCTTCATCACCGCGTTCGTGTTCTCGGACCTGGTGGACGGGATCATGGCGCGCGAGGCCGGGTCCACCGGCCGCTGGGGCGCGTTCCTCGACTCCACCCTGGACCGCGTGCAGGACGCGGCCGTGTTCCTCGGGCTGTGCCTGTGGGGCTTCGGCGTCGGCGCCGCACCCGCGGTCGGCGCGCTCTCCGGGGCCTGCCTCGCCCTGGGCATGCTCGTCTCCTACGTGCGTGCCAAGGCGGAGGCCCTCGGCTGGGACGCGCACGTGGGCATCGCCGAGCGCGCCGAACGGCTCGTGGCCACCCTCGTGGTCGCCGGCCTCACCGGCCTCGGTCTGCCCCCGGTCGTCCTGGCCGTCACCTTGGGGCTGCTCGCCGCAGCCTCCCTGGTCACCGTCGGCCAGCGCATGGCTGTGGTGCGCCGCCAGGCGCGCGACGACGCCTGACCGGCCCGGCCGCAGGACCCGCCCGTCAGTCCGCCGCGATCTCCGCGACGACGGCGCCCGTCACCTGCACGAGGTCGGCGGGCGCGATCTCCACATCCAGGCCGCGTTGCCCGCCGGAGACGTACATGAGCTCCGCGTCGAGAGCGGAGGAGTCCAGGACGACGGGGTGGGGCCGGCGCTGGCCCAGGGGCGAGACGCCGCCCCGCACGTAGCCGGTCCGGCGTTCGACGACCGCCAGATCGGCCAGGGCGAGCCGCTTGACGCCCAGCACCGCGGCGGCGGCCCGCAGGTCCAGCTGACCGGACACGGGCACCACGCATGCGGCGAGCGCGCCGTCGGGGTCCGCCACCATCAGCGTCTTGAACAGTCGGTCGGCGGGCACGCTGAGCGCCCGGGCGACCTGGACGCCGAACCGCTCGCCGCCGGCGTCGAGGGCCACGTCGAAGGTGTGCAGCCGGTACGGGACCCCGGCGGCCTCGAGTGCGGCGACGGCCGGCGTGGCCGCCCCGTGCCGGGCGCCGCGATCCTTCTTGCGCTGGCCCACGGCGGACTCAGGCGATCCCGGCCTGCTCGCGCACGTTGCGCTTGATGCGGCCGAGCATGGCGGACATGCCGCGCAGCCGCAGGGGGGTGAGGGCCTTGGCCAGACCGAGGCGGGTGGGGATGTCCTCGGGCACGTCCAGGACCTCGAGGGCGCTCAGCCCGTCCAGGCCCTGGGTGAGCACGGAGGCGAAGCCGCGCGTGGTGGGCGCCTCCGGGGGAGCGGTGATGAAGAGGCGGACCGGGGCCTGCGGGCCGGGCTCACCCCCGAGCTCGACGGCCAGGAACAGCGGGGTCTGACACTCCACGACCTGCTCCATCTCGGCCTCGTGGCCGTCGTAGCGTTCCGGCAGCGCCGGCAGCTCGTCCGAGAACTCCAGCAGCAGCTCGAGCTTCTCGGGATCGGGCACCCCGGCGAAGTCGTCGATGATCTCGGCCAGGGCGGCGGGCACGGCGTGGTTCTCGGTCATGGTGTCCTAGTCTAGTGATCCACGCCGTGCCGGGGGCTCAGCGCGCGGGGGCCTCGCCCGGCTCTTCGCCGACGGCGATGGGCAGGCGCACGGCGTTGCCCCACTCGGTCCAGGAGCCGTCGTAGTTGCGGACGTCCTCGTGGCCGAGCAGGTACTTGAGCACGAACCACGTGTGGGAGGACCGCTCGCCGATGCGGCAGTAGGCGATCACGTCGTCGCCCTCCTGCAGGCCGGCGCCGGTGCGGTAGACCTGCTCCAGCTCGGCGCGGGACTTAAAGGTGCCGTCCTCGTTGGCCGCGGACGCCCACGGCACGGACGCCGCCGTGGGGATGTGGCCGCCGCGCAGGGTGCCCTCCTGCGGGTAGCCGGCCATGTGCGTGGTCTCGCCCGTGTACTCGGGACGGGAGCGGACGTCGATCAGCGGGGTGGTCCCGATGGCCTGCAGGACGTCCTCGCGGGCGGCACGATCTGTGTGGTCGTCGCGCTCGATCACCGGGTACTCGGCGCGGGCCACGGTCGGGACCTCGCGGGTGGTCTCGCGTCCCTCCGCGATCCACTTGTCACGGCCGCCGTCCATCAGGCGCAGGTCCTCATGGCCGTAGAGGGTGAACACCCACAGGGCGTAGGCGGCCCACCAGTTGGACTTGTCGCCGTAGAACACCACGGTGGTGTCCCGGGAGATCCCCTTGGAGGCGGCGAACTCGGCGAAGGCCTCGGGGCCGACGAAGTCGCGGGTGACGGGGTCGTTGAGCTCGGTGTGCCAGTCGACGCGTTGGGCGCCGGGGATGTGGCCGGTGGAGTAGAGGAGAGCGTCCTCGTTGGACTCGAGGACCACGACGTCCTCGTCGCCGACATGGTCGGCGACCCACTGCGTGGACACCAGCTTCTCGGGGTGGGCGTACTCGGAGAACTTCGCGGCGGTATCGGTCATGGCACTGCCTTCCTTCGCGTCGGGGCGGGCCCGCACGGGCCCGGGGCGGGCGGCACGACGACGGCGGGTTCCGTGTCCGTGCCCTGCGCGCCAGATTACGGCACGTCGGTGTCACGTAAGAGGGTAGGGGCCCCTCAGTCCGGGACACGCGAGGTCACATGGGTCGGGTCCGCGGCCCGATAGCATGGCCCGGAATCCCCGTCGTCGACCCTGGGAGTGTCCCGTGGCTCAGATCGTCCACCTCGCCGACCGTTCGCCGCAGGTCACCCCGGACCAGCTGTTGTCCGGCTTCCACCCGTCGTACCGCTTCGGCACGGTGTCCTTCGACACCTACATCCCGGACCCCGCGCACCCCTCGCAGGCACAGGCCGTGGAGCGGCTGCGCCGGTTCGCGGCAGACCTCGGCCGGGGCGGTTCGGGCGGCGGGTTCCTCGGCGGCCTGTTCGGCGGGAAGAAGCGGGCGGCAGGGCCGGCCGGCATCTACCTCGACGGCGGTTTCGGCGTCGGCAAGACCCACCTGCTGGCCTCGACGTGGCACGCGGCCCCCGGGCCCAAGGCGTTCGGCACGTTCGTGGAGTACACCAACCTCGTGGGCGCCCTGTCCTTCCGCAAGGCGGTGGACGAGCTCAAGGAGTACACCCTCGTGTGCATCGACGAGTTCGAGCTCGACGACCCGGGGGACACCGTGCTGATGTCCCGCCTCATGCGCGAGCTGGCCGACGCCGGCGTGCGCCTGGTGGCGACCTCCAACACCCTGCCGGGCTCGCTCGGCGAGGGGCGCTTCGCGGCGCAGGACTTCAAGCGCGAGATCCAGGTCCTGGCCGACCAGTTCGAGGTCATCCGCGTGGACGGCGAGGACTACCGCCACCGCGGCCTCTCCGCCGCCCCGTCGCCGCTGGACGACGCCGCCGTCGAGGCCACCGCCCAGGAGAACTTCCCCGACGCGGGTGTGCTCGCCGTGGACGACTTCGCGGACCTCACCGCGATGCTCTCCCGCGTGCATCCCTCCCGCTACCGCGAGCTCGTCAAGGACGTGGACGTGCTCGCCCTCCACGACGTGCACACCATCACGGAGCAGGCCACGGCCCTGCGCTTCGTGGTGTTCGCGGATCGCCTGTACGACAAGGACGTGCCCGTCCTCGCCTCCGGTGTGCCCTTCGACGCCCTGTTCACGCAGGAGATGATGCACGGCGGCTACATGAAGAAGTACTTCCGCACGGTCTCCCGCATGACCGCCCTGGTCCGGGAGGGCCAGACGGGCGTGGCCGAGCACAAGTGAGCCACCGCCCCTGACCGGCACGACGACGGCGCGGAAGCACAGCGCCGCCCGCTTGCCCGGCAGCTCGACCTCCCGGTCCACCGTGAAGCCCAGAGCCCGGGCGGTCTTCACGGCCCGCGTGTTGCGGACGTCCGGCTCGATCACGAGCCGACGCGTGCCGGGGCGTGCGCCCAACCAGTCCACAATGCTCCGGTAGGCCGTGGCGCGGGCGCGCCCCTGCAGGCCGCCGGGGGCGGTGATGAAATGGAATCCGAGGTCCCCGTCCCGCACCTCGTAGGCGCCGCCGACCTCCTCCGCGCGAGGGTCGTAGGTCTGCACGAGGGCCACGAGGGTCCCGCCGTGCCACACGAGGTGGTTCGCGTGGGTGGGCTGGAACTCGAGGAAGTCGTAGACCTCCTCGACGTCCTGCACGCTGTGCCCGCGCATCCCGTAGAACTCCGCCCGCGGCTCCGTGACGAGTGCGTGGATCAGCGGGGCGTCCAGGGCCGGGCGGACGCGCGTCATGGTCAGGCCCAACGCCCCGACGCCGACCTCGGCCACGATGCGTCCCGGAGGGGCCCCGCCGGGGACGGAGCGGGCGGGTGCGACGCCGCTGCCGGCGGACGGGGGGACGGGACCGGACGGCACGGGCAGCAGGCGGCCGGCGGCCCACGCGTCCAGCTGATCCGTCACGTGCCCGCCTTCGAGACTGGAGGCGCCGAACGGGACGACCCACCGGCTGCGGGTGCGGTCGCCGAGGTCGAACACGACCCGGGCCACTGGCCCGCGGTGGGTGCCGACGGCCAGGCCGGGGGCGTGCGAGGTGGCGCAGACCGCGTCCGCGGTGCCGCCCACCCGGACGGACCCGATCGTGTCGAGCACGTCGGCGAGCCCCGGCACATCCGGCCCGCCGGGATGCTCGTGCGTGAACAGGAACGGGGTCAGGGCATGCGCCGCACCCCACGTCCGAGCCGTGTCGTCGGGGCCCGGCGGCTCAGCGGCGTCGCCGACGGCGGCGACGGCGGCCCGCACGAGGTCCCTCGTCGACGCTGCGACCCCCAGGGCCGCGCGCAGCGG
>NZ_KV825037.1:0-3246 GCF_001816085.1 Micrococcus sp. HMSC31B01 | reverse complement strand
CGGCGCGGCTCGTGCACCACCCGCGCGCCGGCGGCGCGGGCGAGCATCGCCGAGTCGTCCACGCAGCCGTTGTCCACCACCACCACCTCCAGCGCCGGCCGGCTCTGGGCGGCCAGCAGGGCGAGGCACACACGCAGGTGCTCGGCGTCGTCGAGCACCGGGACGACCACGGAGACCGTGGGGCGGGCCGGGGTCACCGGCTGCGCTCCCGGCGCACGGCGAGGGCGGCGCCGATCCCGGCGCCGACGAGATCGGCGGCGAGGTCGCCGATGGTGTCCGTGTAGCCCACGCCGATCTCGGGGGTCACCGCCGTGTGCCCCCACCATTCGGCCAGCTCCCACACCACGCCCAGGGCCACGGCGGCGGCCGCGATCCCCAGCCCGGCCAGGCCCGGGCCGAGCAGCGCCACGGCCTGCCCGGCCTCGGTCCCCCGACGCCGGAGCCATGCCCCCACCACCAGTGCCGTCAGACAGGCGACCACGGCGGAGGCGGCGGCGTGCACGAGCAGGTCCAGCCACGGCACCCGTGGGTAGAGGCCGATGACGCTCAGCCACCCGGCCAGCAGCAGGACCGCCTGTGCGGCCCAGTCCAGGGCGCCGCCCGGGGCGAGCCAGCGGGTGAGCCACTGGGAGCCGAACACGAGCAGCATCGCCGCCGCGGACGGCCATCCGGCGTGCACCGCCGCGACCGGGACGAGGATCAGGCCGAGCGCGCGCAACAGGTCTGCGGGGATCAGCGGCAGCATGTCAGCGATCGTCCGGGTGGGGGCGGCGTCCCGGCCGAGGGCCGCGCCGACCGGCACGACCACGGCTCGTCAGCAGCAGCCAGAGCGCCGGCAGCAGCAGGGCGGAGCCGAGCGGGTAGGCGAAGTCCTCCACGGGCGCCTGGCCCACGTAGGCACCCACCAGCAGCTCATGGCCGTAGTCGAAGAGCCCCGCGGCGATCATCACGTTGTCGAAGACCGCCGTGAGGGCCCACAGGGCCACCAGGGTGGCCGTCACGGCCCGCAGGTGCTCGCCCCGCACGCGGCCGACGAGGGCGGCGCCCACGAGCACGGCCAGGGCGAGGCCCACGAAGACGAGGACGAGGTCGAGGAAGGTCACCGGCTCCCCCCGTCGGTCGGATCGGCCGGCGTCGCGGCACGGGCGTCGCGTCCCCGGCCGCGCAGCAGGCGCAGCGCCCCGGTGAACAGCACCATCGTGATCTGGCTGAGGAAGAGCAGGAAGAACCCCTCCTCCAGGGGCAGCTGGGGGGCGAGCATCACCCCGGTCATGTAGGGCGACTGCCGGTGCAGGAACACGCCTTCGGCGATCCCCCACAGGTCCCAGGCGAAGAAGTAGGCCACCCCGGCGGCCAGCACCAGCAGCGCCGGGAGCGGGCGATGCCACAGGAACAGCTCGAAGCGCCGGTCCACCAGCAGCATGCAGCCGATGACACCCAGCAGGGCCAGCAGGTAGATCATCCCGCCGCCCCCCGGGTCAGCGCCCACCCGATCAGCAGCAGGGTCACGAGGAAGCCGGTCACGTAGTTCAGCGGAAGGAACAGCTGCCAGCCGCGGTGGGCCGCGCCCGAGGTGGCGTCCGTGATGCGGCGGAAGCGCAGGGTGTTCACCACGTAGGGCACGGCCAGCAGCGCCGCAAGCGGACCCGGCGGGTCGGTGGCCAACAGCAGCAGGCCCGCCGCCGCGTACAGGCCGGCGGCGAGCAGGACGGTGCGCCGAGCGCCCAGCACGGTGGCCACCGAGGCCAGGCCCCCCTCCCGGTCCGGCACCACGTCCTGCACCGCCCCGAACATCTGCGAGGCCATGCCCCACAGGAAGAACGCCCCCAGCAGCGCCGCCAGGGCGGGCGTGGGGGTCGCCCCGGCCAGCACGAGGCCGTAGACCGCGGGGGAGACGAAGTGGGTGGCGGAGGTCGCGGCGTCCAGGAAGGGCCGCTCCTTGAACCGCAGCCCCGCCCAGGAGTACGCCACCACCGCGAACAGGCTCACCGCCAGCACCAGCACGGCGGCCCACTCGCCCCGCACGGCGGACCAGCCCGCGAGCACGGCCACGAACGGCACGGGCAGCAGCACCGACCACGCCAGCACCCGGCGGCGCACCGCGGGGTCGCCCAGCACGGAGCCCTCCACGCCCCCCTTGCGGGGGTTGCGCAGGTCCGAGGCGAAGTCGAACACGTCATTGATGCCGTACATGGCCAGGTTGTAGGGCACGAGGAAGAACACGACGCCCAGGACCACCAGCCACGCGGGCAGCCCCCCGGTCAGGATCGCGGCGGCGGCGAACGGGTACGCCGTGTTCACCCAGCTGACCGGCCGGGACGCCCAGAAGAGGGTGCGGATCATGCGCCGCTCCCCCCGGGGCCCGCGGGCCGGGCCCTGCGCGCGTCGTGGCGCAGTTCGTCCCGGACCACTTCGGCGGAGATCAGGCACATGGGCACCCCGATGCCCGGGCGCACCGAGGAGCCCGCGTACATCAGGCCGGCCACGTCCGCGTCCCGCACCGAGGGACGGAACATGGCCGACTGCGCCAGCGTGTGCCCGGGGCCCAGCAGCGAACCCCGCCAGGCGTGCACGTCCGCGGCGAAGTCACCGGGCCCGTAGGTGCGCCGCACCACGATGCGCTCGGCCAGGTCCGGGATCCCGGCCCATCGGGCCAGCTGGTCGAGGGCCCGGTCCGCCACGGCCTCCACCTGGGCGTCCCCGGCGCGGTCCACCCGCCAGCCCTGGCCGTCACGGACCCGGATGCCGCCGCGCCCCCACCCCGGCTCGGCGGGGGCCGGGACGAGGATGAAGAGGTTCTCGTCGCCCTCCGGGGCCACGCCCGGGTCCGTGGCGGAGGTGCGCGAGACGTAGATCGACGTGTCCGCGGCGAGGTCCTCTCCCCGTTCGATGCGCCCGAAGTTGTCCTCCCAGTCCGCCGTGAACAGCAGGGTGTGGTGGGCCAGCTGGGGCAGGGATCCGCGCACGCCCACGCACACGAGCACGCCGGAGGGGCCGGGGTCGCGCCGGTCCCACGTGGACTCCGCGACGCGCCGGTCGGGAGGCAGCAGACGGGTCTGCACGTGGTGCAGGTCCGCGGCGGCCACCACCACATCGGCGTCGAGGCGTCCCGCGGCGCCGTCGTCGGACCGCCAGGCGACGCCGGTCACCCGGCCCGGGCGGCGACGTCGGCCCTCGTCCCCGCGGGCTGCTCCCGGCCTGGGCAGGCGGGCGGCCGGGCGTCCGAGGCGGCCGGCGGGGGCGGGA
>NZ_KV825036.1:0-4221 GCF_001816085.1 Micrococcus sp. HMSC31B01 | reverse complement strand
CGGGCCGGCGGCTGGACCGCCGACCCGCGGAGGCCGCCGAGGCCGCCACGCGCCCCCGCCGGGCCACTGTGACCGCCCGCGAAACGCGTCCGGGGGAGCGAGTACCCTGGACCGCAGCCCCGCAACCCCGTGCCCAGAGAGAGGTGGACGGTCAGCCATGACCTACGTGATCGCGTTGCCGTGTGTGGACGTCAAGGACAAGGCGTGCATCGACGAATGCCCCGTGGACTGCATCTACGAGGGTGAGCGCATGCTCTACATCCACCCGGACGAATGCGTCGACTGCGGTGCGTGCGAGCCGGTGTGCCCCGTCGAGGCCATCTACTACGAGGACGACACCCCCGAGGAGTGGGCCGAGTACTACAAGGCCAACGTCGAGTTCTTCGACGACCTGGGCTCCCCGGGCGGCGCCGCCAAGCTGGGCATGATCGCCAAGGACCACCCGATCATCTCCGCTCTGCCCCTGCAGAACGCGGACGCCTGAGCCCCATGCTGACGCTGCCGGACTACCCGTGGGACACGCTCACCCCCTACCGTGAGCGTGCCGCCGCCCACCCGGACGGCGTCGCGGACCTGTCCATCGGAACGCCGGTGGATCCGACGCCGGCGCTGATCCGCCGGGCCCTGACCGAGGCCGCCGACGCGCACGGCTACCCGACGACGCACGGCACGGACGCCCTGCGCCGCGCGGTCGTCGACTGGTACGCCCGGCGCCGCGGGGTGTCCGGGCTGGACCCGGCGGCCGTGGTGCCCACGGTCGGGTCCAAGGAGTTCATCGCGTGGCTGCCCACGCTGCTCGGGCTCGGCGCAGGCGACGTCGTCGTCCACCCCGAGGCCGCCTACCCCACCTATGCGGTGGGCGCGCTGCTGGCCGGGGCGGAGGCCGTGGCCGCGGACGGCCTCGACGCGCTGGCGCCCGAGGTGCGTGAGCGGGTGCGCCTCGTGTGGACCAACTCGCCGGCCAACCCCACCGGTGCCGTGCTGGACGCCGCGGCGCTGCGCCGCACGGTCGACGCCGCCCGTGGCGTGGGCGCCGTGGTGTGCGGGGACGAGTGCTACGCCGAGCTCGGCTGGGACGCGTGGGACGGGGCCGTCGTGCCCTGCATCCTGTCCGACGAGGTCTCCGGCGGCGACCTGACGGGCCTGCTGAGCGTCTACTCGCTGTCCAAGCAGTCCAATCTCGCCGGCTACCGCGCCGCGTTCGCCGCGGGGGATCCGGAGCTCGTGGCGACCCTGGTCAACACCCGCAAGCACGCGGGCATGATCGTGCCCGCCCCGGTGCAGCACGCGATGGCCGTGGCCCTGGCCGACGACGCGCACGTCGCGGAGCAGAAGGACCGCTACCGCCGCCGTCGGGACGCGCTGCGCACCGCGCTGGAGGCCTCCGGCCACACGGTGGACCACTCCGAGGCGGGGCTGTACCTGTGGACCCGGCGGGCGGACCTGGACCCGGCCGACGCCACGGCGCAGGACTCGTGGGATCTGCTGGGCGACCTGGCGGACCTGGGCATCATCGCCGGGCCCGGCGTGTTCTACGGTGCCGGCGGCGACGGCTACGTCCGCGTGGCGATCACCGCCACGGACGAGGCGGTCGCCCGGGCCGCGGCGAGACTCACGGCCCGCGGGCCGCGGACCGGCTGAGCCGGGGTCGGGGGCCGTCGTCGGGGGAAGCGACCGCGCGTCCCGGGCCGGTCCTTGATAGTTTGGAGCAGAGTCGTCCCCGCGTGGGCGCGCCCACGCCGGCGCGTGAACCCGGGCCATCGAGAAGAGAAGACGAGGGAGCACACCCGTGACCCATCACGAGTCCGTCCGGCTGACCGTCGGCGAGCAGAGCCTGGACCTGGGCGTCGAGCACGCCACAGAGGGCAACAACGGCATCAACATCGCCCCGCTCCTGAAGGAGACCGGCGACGTCACCTACGACCCGGGCTTCATGAACACGGCGAACGCCAAGTCGGCCGTCACGTTCATCGACGGCGACCAGGGCATCCTGCGCTACCGCGGCTACGCCATCGAGGACCTCGCCGAGCACTCCTCCTTCATGGAGGTGGCCTACCTGCTCATCTACGGCGAGCTGCCCGAGTCCAAGGAGACCCTGGAGGCCTGGGAGACCAACATCCTGCGCCACAACATGGTGCACGAGGACCTCAAGCTGTTCTTCAACGGCTTCCCGCGGGACGCGCACCCCATGCCGGTGCTGTCCTCCTCCGTGTCCGGGCTGTCCACGTTCTACCCGGACTCCCTGGACCCCCACGACCCGGAGCAGGTCCACATCTCCACCGTGCGCCTGCTCGGCAAGCTGCCGGTGCTGGCCTCCTACGCGTTCAAGAAGTCGCTGGGTCAGCCGTTCATGTACCCGCACAACTCGCTGAACTACGTGGAGAACTTCCTCCGCCTGTGCTTCGGCGTGCCGGCCGAGGAATACGACATCGACTCGGACGTGGTCAAGGCCCTCGACCTGCTGCTCATGCTGCACGCGGACCACGAGCAGAACGCCTCCACCTCGACGGTGCGCCTGGTCGGCTCCACCCAGGCCAACCTGTTCGCCTCGGTGTCCGCCGGCATCAACGCCCTCTACGGCCCGCTGCACGGTGGCGCCAACGAGGCCGTGCTGAACATGCTCCGGAAGATCAAGTCGGAGGGCATCACGCCCGAGGACTTCATGGAGAAGGTGAAGAACAAGGAGGACGGCGTCCGTCTGATGGGCTTCGGGCACCGCGTGTACAAGAACTACGACCCGCGGGCCAAGATCATCAAGAAGACCGCCGAGGACATCCTGGGCAAGATGGGTGGCAACGACGAGCTGCTGGAGATCGCCCAGCGTCTCGAGGAGAAGGCCCTCGCCGACGACTACTTCGTGGAGCGCAAGCTCTACCCGAACGTCGACTTCTACACCGGCGTGATCTACAAGGCCATGGGCTTCCCGGAGAAGATGTTCACCGTCCTCTTCGCCCTGGGCCGCCTGCCCGGCTGGATCGCCCAGTGGCGCGAGCTCATGGAGGACCCGGCCACCAAGATCGGCCGCCCGCGCCAGATCTACGTGGGCGAGCAGCTGCGCCAGTACCCGCAGCGCTGACCCGGGGGCGCTGACCCTGCGTTGGGGGGCGGTTTCGGGTGGTATTCCGACGGAATACCACCCGAAACCGCCCCCAATGCGTTCGCCGGAGCGTCTTCATGTCGAGGCGGAGTGGCCGAGGCGGCGTCGGACCACCGCGACGACGCCACGGAAGTCCTCGCGCCCATCCGCCCAGGTGACGCGGAGCGTCGTCCAGCCGCGCGCCTGGCCGTAGCGGTCCCGGCGGGCGTCGCGCGCCTGCTGCTCCCGCGTGCGGTGCCCCGCACCGTCGTACTGCAGGGCCAGGCGCACGTGGCGGTAGGCCAGGTCGGCCACGGGGGAGAAGGGGTCCCCGGGTTCGAGCGCGGCCTGCAGCTCCGGCTCCGGCAGCCCGCCGGCCACGAGGGCGAGGCGCAGGCGGGTCTCGGGCGGCGAGTCCGCCCCGACGCGAACGGAGTCCAGCGCCTCCCGGGCGGCCGGGCGGCCATGGAAGCGTCCGGACGCGTGCAGCGCCCACCGCAGCGCGGCGATCGTGGTGGCCGGATCCGTCCGGCCCGCGGGCGTCCACGGGTGCCGGACGGCGTGGTCGCCGGCGGCCACGAGGTCCTCGAACGTCCACGGGGGCGTCAGGGAGCACAGGTCCAGCCAGGTGCGATCGACGGTGGTGATGCGCAGGCCGTGCACGTGCGTGACGAACTCGGGCGCCAGCGGCCTGCGGTGGTCCATCAGACCGGCCCGCCGGACGCGTCGCGTCCCCCGAGCCACGGTGAGGTGCACCGGCGGGTCGGCCTCGAGCTCGCCCGTCGCCGGGTCGCGCCGCCGCCAGGCTCGCGCGGGCATCGGCAGGCCGTGCAGGTGGGCCGCGGTCTCGTGGGAGAGGACGGCATCCGGGCGTCGGCGCAGAAGCGCGGCAAGGTGATCAGGGGAGAAGCCGTGCCCGGGCTCGGGCAGGCCCAGGTCGGCCCAGCCCGTGCCAGGGCGTGCCCGCTGCCGGTGGAAGCCCTGTCCGACCCGCTCCAGGTCCGGCCGGCGGGCGCGGTCGGGCGGCAGCCCCAGTCGGGCCAGGTCCGTGGCCAACAGGACGGCGGGCTGGTCGGGCGGCAGAGGAGTCACGACGCGCGGCATGCCCCCATCGGACGACGCCGGCGGGGCGCCCGGGGCGCGCT
>NZ_KV825035.1:0-957 GCF_001816085.1 Micrococcus sp. HMSC31B01 | reverse complement strand
GAGCCAGCGGTCCACCCGGCGCATCCGCTGCGCCGCCGTCGTGCCGCGGGTGATGTGGCCCTGCGGGCCCCGTGCCGGGACTGGGCCGGGCGTCGTGCGCGCGCGCAGCCGCCGGGCCTTCTCCACCATGGGCTCCAGCGTAGGGGAGCGGCGGGACGGGTCCGCCTAGGATGGTGACATGGCGAACACCACGTACACGCTGGTCATGCTGCGGCACGGTCAGAGCGAATGGAACGAGAAGAACCTGTTCACCGGCTGGGTGGACGTCCCGCTGACCGAGAAGGGGCGCGCCGAGGCCGCCCGCGGCGGTGAGCTGCTGGAGGCGGAGGGCATCCGCCCGGACGTGGTCCACACGTCCCTGCTCAAGCGCGCCATCACCACGGCCAACCTGGCCCTCGAGGCCGCGGACCGCCAGTGGATCCCGGTCAAGCGCAGCTGGCGCCTGAACGAGCGCCACTACGGCGCCCTGCAGGGCAAGGACAAGGCCCAGGTGAAGGAGGAGTTCGGCGAGGAGCAGTTCATGGTCTGGCGCCGGTCCTTCGACACCCCGCCGCCCGCCCTGGACGACGACTCCGAGTTCTCCCAGATCGGCGACGAGCGCTACGCGGACCTGGGCAAGGACGCCCCCCGCACCGAGGCCCTCAAGCAGGTCATCGACCGCCTGCTGCCCTACTGGGAGGAGCAGATCCTGCCCGACCTCAAGGCCGGCAAGACCGTGCTGATCGCCGCGCACGGCAACTCGCTGCGCGCCCTGGTCAAGCACCTGGACGGCATCTCGGACGAGGACATCGCGGGCCTGAACATCCCGACGGGCATCCCGCTGGTCTACGAGCTGGACCAGAACTTCAAGCCGATCACCGCGAACGGCCGCTACCTCGACCCGGAGGCCGCCGCGGCCGGCGCCGCCGCCGTGGCCGCCCAGGGCTCCGCGCACTGACGCAGCCGGCGGCGTCCACC
>NZ_KV825034.1:0-2060 GCF_001816085.1 Micrococcus sp. HMSC31B01 | reverse complement strand
CGGCCTGGCCGTGCCCGACGCGGACGCGAACGCGTTGGACGTGCTCGGCGGCGAGCGCGACGGCGCGGCCACCGCGATCCTCCTCCGGCTCGACGGCGACCGGGCCGCGATCCGGGAGGCCACCGTCGCCGCGGCGCTGCAGGCCCTGACGCACCTGCTCGCCGGCCCCGGCCACTGAGGCTGCATGGGGGCGCCGACCGACCCGCCTCGGCGCCCCGTCCCTGGTGCCGGCCCGCCCCGCCGCGTAGGTTCGGCGCGATGGAGACCGCATCGCCTCCCACCCCGCCCGAGCATGCACCGCAGGACGGCGACGACGCCCCGGGCCCCCGCGTCATCGGCCTCGTGGCCGACCCGGGCACCCCGTGGGCTCTCGTGCGCCGCATCGCCGGGGACGTCGAGGACCGGCTCGACGAACGCCTGCCGCAGCCCGGCGGCTGGCGGGTCGAGACGCGGCAGGAGTCGCTGCCGGTCGGTGCGACCGGGGGCATGGTCCTGGAGGAGCCGGTCCGCTCCCTCGCAGACGGGCAGGGATGGGACACGGTGGTCGCCGTCGTCGACCTGCCCCGGTTCGACGACCGGCGCGGCGTGGTGGCGGACGTCGTGCCGCAGCTGCGGGTCGGCGTCGTGTGCGTCCCGGCGCTGGGGGTCATCACCCCGGCCCGCCGGCTGCGGGAGACGGTGCTGCGGATCGTCGAGCACATCGACACCGCCCCCCACGTGGACCCGCCGGACGGGGAGCTGGACGTGCAGTCCTCCGACGAGTCCGGCGAGGTGGAGGAGGACGACGGCCCGTCCCCGACGGACGAGCCCCCCGAGCCCGACACGGCCGCACTGCGGGGCATCGCCCCCCTGGTCGACGTCGACGCGGACGTGACCACGACCACCCGGATGGGCGGCGGGTCCCGGCGCACGTCCACGGTGTACGTGAAGGGCTGGACGGGCACGCTGCGTCTGCTGGCCGGGATGGTGATGGCCAACCGGCCGCTGCTCATGCCGCGGGACATGACGTTCACGATCGCCTCGGCCAGCGCGGCCGGTGCCTACGGCGTGTTCTTCGGCTCCATCTGGGTGCTCTCCAGCGTGATGTCCCCGGTGCGGCTCGCGGCGGTCAGCGTGCTGTCCGTGGTGCTGCTGGTGGCGTGGCTGGTCACCACGAACGGCCTGTGGACGCACGGTGCGACCCACCGGCACAGCTCGCGGCTGGACAACCTCTCCACCGTGCTCACCGTCGGTCTGGCCTGCACCGTCGTCTACGTGCTGCTCTTCGTCACGCTGCTGCTGGTCGCGCTCATGATCATCCCCGTGGAGTATCTGGAGGAGGAGCTCGACCAGCCCGGCGGCGTGCGCGACTACGTGCGGCTCGTGTGGCTCGCGGCGTCGATGGGCACGATGGCCGGGGCCGTCGGCTCGAGCCTGGACGACTCCGACCGCATCCGGAACGCCACGTACTCCCTGCGGGAACGACATCGGCGCTCGGAGCGGCACGAGGGCGACGGGGCCGCCGAGGGCCCGACGGCGGAGGAGACCATGTCTCGGGAATGAACGCGACCCCGCCCGACGTTGAATGTAACGAGTCAAGAAGAGTGCCCCGGCGGGATCAGGCCCGCGGCCCGGCGCCCTTCAGGAAAAGTCCAGGAGCAGGCGATAGACATGATGCGACATCCCGTCCATTCCCACGGAATCACGCGCTGGGTCGATGACCAGCCCCGTCCCCGCGCGGCCGCCCCCGACATCAAGGAGCGCAGCATGCCCCTCCTCCGCCACGAGATCGGCGACGTCCTGCGCGACGTCCGGCAGCTCCAGGGCCGCACCCTGCGCGAGGTCTCGCACGACGCCCGTGTCTCGCTCGGCTACCTGTCGGAGGTGGAGCGCGGCCAGAAGGAGGCCTCCTCCGAGCTGCTGGCCTCGATCTGCCAGGCGCTGGACATCCCGCTGTCCTACCTGCTGCGGGAGGTCTCGGACCGGCTCGTGGAGCAGGAGGGCATGGTCGTCCCGGACACCCTGCCGGACGACCTCACGGACCCCAGCCTGGGCTCGCTGGCCGGCCGCTGACCCCGCCA
>NZ_KV825033.1:0-9228 GCF_001816085.1 Micrococcus sp. HMSC31B01 | reverse complement strand
AGCACGGGCGCGTGGCCGAGGCGGAGGTGCCCGCCGTCGTCGTGGCCGGGGGCCGGCTCGGGTCGCACCGCCCCTACGACGCGCAGTGGGCGCGGTGCGTGGCCGGACTCGTGTCGGACGGGCTGCTGGCCCGGGACGCCGACGGCGGCCTCACCTTCCCGGCCTGACCTCGCCGGGGCACGGGGCGGCCCGCGGTGCGGCGGCTCAGAGGCGGCGGATCATCCGCGTGTTGCCGAGCGTGTTCGGCTTGACCCGGGCGAGGTCCAGGAACTCGGCGACGCCCTCGTCCGTGGAGCGCAGCAGTTCCGCATAGACCTCCGGGTCCACGGCGGACTGGTCCGCCATCACCTCGAAACCGTGCCGGCGGAAGAACTCGACCTCGAAGGTCAGGCAGAAGACCCGCTCGACGCCCACGGACCGCGCACGGTCCAGCAGCTCCTCGAGGACCAGGTGCCCGACGCCGGCCCCCCGGTGGGCCTCCGAGACGGCGAGGGTGCGGACCTCGGCGATGTCCTGCCACATCACGTGGAGGGCGCCGAAGCCGGCCAGGGTCCCATCCGGCTCCTCGGCGACCACGAACTCCTGGATGGCCTCGTAGTAGGCCACAGCCTCCTTCTGGAGCAGCACGCGCTCCCGCGCCAGCGGCTCCACGAGCGCCTGGATGACCGGGACGTCCTGGGTCCGCGCCGAGCGGAGGGTGAGGGGGCGGTCGGCAGGCATGGGGTCCAGTCTAGGCACGGACATCCCGACCCCGGACAGACGGGAGCCCCCATCCCGGCGGACCGGGCGGGGGCTCCCGCGGCGTCGACGGCAGGCTCAGGCCTGCTGCTCGCCCTCGTCCCCGGACAGGAACTTCTCCTGCGCGCCGTCGACACCCTTGTTCACGGTGTCGCCGTGCTCGCCGAGCTTGTCGCCGTGCTGCTCCTGAGCGTTGTCCACGGCCTCGTCGATCTTGTCCGAGTGCTGGTTTGCGAGGTTGTTCAGGTCACCGATACCCATGGGCGGCCTCCTTCTTCTCGGGGCTGCTCCGCGGCCGTCCCGGCGAGTGCCGGGCCGAAGCGGAGACAGGACCACCGTCGAGCGGTCGCAGACCACAGTGGCACCGATCCCGCCGCGAGGGAACCCCTCTCGCGCCTGCGGGGAGGCGGGCCGGTTCAGCGGTCCTTCGCGAGGCCGTCCTTGATGCCGGCGGCGGTGTCGCGGACCTCGGCCCCGGCGTCCCCGCGGGGGCACGACGACGGCCCGCCGCCTCCTCCCCGAGGGGGAGGGGCGACGGGCCGTGGCCACCGGACGCGCGGTCCGGCGTCGTGGGTCAGACCCCGCAGGTCACACGGAGCGGTCGGCGTCCACCGGATCGCCGGCACCGGACTCGAGCTCGGCCAGGTCCGCACCCTCCAGGGCCTCCCGGCCGCCGGAGAACGCGAACGTCAGCTCGGCGCCCTCCCCCTCGCCCGTGGCGTCCACGGTGATGAGGGAGCCGGCCGGGATCTCGCCGAAGAGGATCTTCTCCGAGAGCTGGTCCTCCACCATCTGCTGGATGGTGCGGCGCAGCGGGCGGGCGCCCATGGCCGGATCGTAGCCGCGGTCCGCGAGCAGATCCTTGGCGGACTGGGTGAGCTCGATGGACAGGTCCTGCTCCGCCAGTCGCTTGCCGAGGCGGGAGACGAACAGGTCCACGATCTCCACGATCTCGTGCTTCTGCAGCTGCGGGAACACGATCACGTCGTCCACACGGTTGAGGAACTCGGGGCGGAAGTGCTGGCGCAGCTCCTCCTTGACCTTGCCCTTCATCCGCTCGTACCCGGTGGTGGTGTCCGTGGACGACTGGAAGCCGGTCATGACGCCCTTGGAGATGTCCCGGGTGCCGAGGTTCGTGGTCATGATGATCACGGTGTTCTTGAAGTCCACCACACGGCCCTGCGAGTCGGTCAGGCGACCGTCCTCGAGGATCTGCAGCAGGGAGTTGAAGAGGTCCTGATGGGCCTTCTCCACCTCGTCGAACAGCACCACGGAGAACGGACGGCGGCGGACCTTCTCGGTGAGCTGGCCGCCCTCCTCGTAGCCCACGTAGCCGGGAGGGGCGCCGAACAGACGCGAGACGGTGTGCTTCTCCTGGAACTCGGACATGTCCAGCGTGATGAGCGCGTCCTCGTCCCCGAAGAGGAACTCCGCGAGGGACTTGGCCAGCTCCGTCTTGCCGACGCCGGTGGGGCCGGCGAAGATGAACGACCCCGAGGGGCGGTTCGGGTCCTTCAGGCCCGCGCGGGTGCGGCGGATGGCGCGGGACAGGGACTTGATGGCCTCGTCCTGGCCGATCACGCGGCGGTGGAGCTCGTCCTCCATGTTGCGCAGGCGGTCCGTCTCCTCCTCGGTGAGCTTGAACACCGGGATGCCGGTGGACTTGGAGAGCACCTCGGCGATGAGGTCCTCGTCCACCGTGGCGACGTCGGCGTCCGCGCCGGTGCGCCACGCCTGCTCCTTCTCGCGACGCTCGTCCTCAAGCTGCTGCTCCTGGTCCCGCAGGCGGGCGGCGCCCTCGAAGTCCTGGCCGTCGATGGCGGCCTCCTTCTGGGTGCGCACCTCCGCGATCCGGGACTCGTAGGCCTTGATCTCCGGCGGGACGGTCATGCGACGGATGCGCAGACGCGCTCCGGCCTCGTCGATCAGGTCGATGGCCTTGTCCGGCAGGTGCCGGTCGGAGACGTAGCGGTCCGCCAGGCCGGCGGCGGCCTTGAGCGCGCCGTCCGTGATGGAGACCTTGTGGTGCGCCTCGTAGCGGTCCCGCAGGCCGCGCAGGATCTCCGTGGCGTCCTCGACGGACGGCTCGGCGACCTGGATCGGCTGGAAGCGGCGCTCGAGCGCGGCGTCCTTCTCGATGTGCTTGCGGTACTCGTCCAGCGTGGTGGCGCCGATGGTCTGCAGCTCACCGCGGGCCAGCATCGGCTTGAGGATGCTGGCGGCGTCGATCGCGCCCTCGGCCGCACCCGCCCCGACGAGGGTGTGGATCTCGTCGATGAACAGGATGATGTCCCCGCGCGTGCGGATCTCCTTGAGCACCTTCTTCAGGCGCTCCTCGAAGTCGCCGCGGTAGCGGGAGCCGGCCACGAGCGAGCCGAGGTCCAGCGAGTAGAGCTGCTTGTCCCTGAGCGTCTCCGGGACGTCGCCGCGGTCGATCGCCTGGGCCAGGCCCTCGACGACGGCGGTCTTGCCGACGCCGGGCTCGCCGATGAGCACGGGGTTGTTCTTGGTGCGGCGGGAGAGCACCTGCATGACGCGCTCCATCTCGCCCGCACGCCCGATGACGGGATCCAGCTTGCCGTCGTGCGCGGCCGCGGTGAGGTTGCGTCCGAACTGGTCCAGCACCACGGAGCCGGCGTTCTGGCCGGCCTCGCCACCCTGGCCCACCCCGGCGCCGGCGGTCTCCTTGCCGCCCTGGGCACCGCCCTGGTAGCCGGAGAGCAGCTGGATGACCGTCTGACGGACGCGGTTCAGGTCCGCGCCGAGCTGCACGAGGACCTGGGCGGCCACGCCCTCACCCTCGCGGATCAGGCCGAGCAGGATGTGCTCGGTGCCGATGTAGTTGTGGCCGAGCTGCAGCGCCTCGCGCAGGGACAGCTCGAGCACCTTCTTGGCGCGCGGCGTGAAGGGGATGTGGCCGGGCGGGTTCTGCTGACCCTGGCCGATGTCCTCCTGCACCTTCTCTCGCACGGCGCCCAGGGAGATGTCCATGGACTCCAGTGCCTTGGCTGCGACGCCCTCACCCTCGTGGATCAGACCGAGCAGGATGTGCTCGGTACCGATGTAGCTGTGGTTGAGCATGCGCGCCTCTTCCTGGGCGAGCACGACCACCCGCCGGGCGCGGTCGGTGAATCTCTCGAACATGGGCACACTCCTTGCGTACGGTCGTGGTCGAGACTACGCACCCGGGCCGCGTGCCGCGCGACTGTTCGCCAGCGGGAGAAGCGGCCCGGCCGTCGTCGGGAGGGGCCGGAACGAGGCCCGGGGACGCCGATTCCTCGACGCACCCGGGCGGGGCGCTCACTTGCGCTTCGCGTTGCGGTAGGCCTCCACCACGTCGCGGTGCAGACGGCCCCGGCTCGAGACCTCGTAGCCGTTCTCGGCCGCCCACTTGCGGATCTGGGCGGCCTCGACCTTGGGCGACGGCGGCGCCACGGCGCGGCCCTTCTTCATGTAGGGCTTCAGGAACTCACGGAGTTCCGCAGCGTGCTCCTTCGACAGGTCGATCTCGTAATTGCGACCGTCCAATGCGAAGTTCACGGTCTCATCTGCAGGCGAACCGTCAAGATCATCCACGAGGACCACTTCTACCTTCTGTGCCAACGGTGATTCCCACTTTCTTCTCTCGTGCGCGTGTCCCTGGGTTCCGGTCTTCGCTCTCGGGGTTCTTTCCCGCGTGCTCACGATTCCGGCCGTGCACTTGTGGTGATTCAAGAATACCGCAACAAAGCCGGTCAGAAGGATTCTTCAACGCCGGGGAAGGAATCTCAGCGGGCGCGGTCCTCCGGATCGGCCTCCGGCCGGCCCTCGGCTCGGCGTCGGGCCGCCCACTCACGGGCCTCGGCCTCCTCGCGGGCCGCCCGCGCGTCCGCGCCCGAGAGCCGGCGGGCCTGACTCTCGCGCTCGCCCGTGTCCGAACGCAGCAGGGAGCGCATCACCAGCCAGAAGATGAGCCCGAGGCCGATCGAGGGGGCGAGGACGGAGAAGTAGTCCCAGAAGTCGGCCATGTCAGGCCTCCGGCTTGAGCAGCGGGAAGAGGATGGTCTCGCGGATGCCGGCGTCCGTGAACAGCATCACCAGGCGGTCGATGCCCAGGCCGATGCCGCCCATGGGCGGGGCGCCGTACTCGAGGGCGCGCAGGAAGTCCTCGTCCAGCTGCATGGCCTCGTCGTCGCCGGCGGCCGCCATCGCCGACTGGGCGGTCAGGCGCTCGCGCTGGATGACGGGGTCGATCAGCTCGGAGAACGCGGTGCCGCGCTCCATGCCGCCGATGATCAGGTCCCAGGCCTCGATGACCCGGTCCTCCGAGCGGTGCGGGCGCGCGAGCGGCTGGGCGGCCGGCGGGTAGTCGTACACGAACGTGGGGTTCATCAGGGTGGGCTCCACGATCTCACCGAACAGCTCGATCACGAGCTTCTCCGCGTCCCACGCGGGGTCCACCTTGACCTCGTGCTCCGCGGCGATCGCCCGCAGCGTCTCGACGTCCGTGTCCGGGGTGATCTCGCGGCCCACGGCCTCGGACAGCCCCGGGTACACGGCGACCCAGGCCCACTCGCCGTCGAGGTCGATGACGCCCTTCGCGGTCTCGAGCCGACGCCCGGCGCCCACCGCGTCCGCGGCGTTGAGGATGATCTCCTGCATGCGCTCGGCCATGACGTGCATGTCCGCCCACGCCTCATAGGACTCGAGGGTGGTGAACTCGGGCGAGTGGGTCGAGTCCACGCCCTCGTTGCGGAACACGCGGCCGATCTCGAACACGCGGTCGATGCCGCCGACGACGGCGCGCTTGAGGTACAGCTCGGTGGCGATGCGCAGGGTCATCGGCTGGTCGAACGCGTTGAGGTGCGTCTCGAAGGGACGCGCGAGGGCGCCGCCGTGGACGAGCTGGAGCATCGGGGTCTCCACCTCCACGTAGCCGTGGCCCTCGAGGGTGCGCCGCACCGCCGAGGTGACCTTGGCGCGGGTGTAGACCATGCGGCGGGCCTCCTCGCGCACGATCAGGTCCGCGTAGCGCTGGCGGACGCGGGTCTCCTCGTTCAGGTCCGCGTGCAGCACGGGCAGGGGGCGCAGCGCCTTGGAGGCCATCTCCCATGCCGAGGCCATGATGGACAGCTCGCCGCGGCGCGAGACGATCACCTCGCCGGTGACGGAGAGGAAGTCGCCCAGGTCCACGACCTTCTTCCAGTCGGCCAGGGACTCCTCACCGACGGCGGCCAGGGACACCATGACCTGGAGGCGGACGGCCTCCCCGTCCGCGCCGGACTCCTGCAGGGTGGCGAAGCAGAGCTTGCCGGTGTTGCGGAGGAAGACGACGCGCCCGGTCACCGACACGGTCTCGCCCGAGGCCCAGTCGGGCTCGTGGCCGTCGAACCGCTCACGCACCTCGGCCAGCGCGTGGGTGCGCGGCACCTGCACGGGGTAGGCCTCGCGGCCCGAGGCGAGCAGCTGCTCACGCTTGGCGGCGCGGACGGCCTGCTGATCGTGGTGGTCGACGGCGGCGGAGGCGGAGTTCTGGGTGGTCACGGTCCCCGAGTCTACCGACGGCGCCCCGCCGGTCAGCCGCGCACCCCGGGGTTGACGAGGGCCGGGACCTCCGCGCCCGTGGCCATGGCGATCGCGTTGCGCGCGGCCAGCTCGGCCATCGCGGCGCGGGTGTCCCGGGTGGCGGAGCCCAGGTGCGGCAGGAGCATCACGTTCCCCAGCTCGGCCAGGCCCGGGGCGAGGGCGGGCTCGTCCTCGTAGACGTCCAGACCGGCGCCGAAGAGCCGCCCCTCGCGCAGGGCGGTGACGAGGGCCGCCTCGTCCACCACGGGCCCCCGGGCCGTGTTGACGAGGACGGCGTCGTCCTTCATCTTCGCGATCACGTCCGCATCCACGAGGTGGTGGGTCTCGTCCGTCAGGGGCACGTGGAGGGACAGGACGTCCGCGACCTCGACGAGCTCCTCCCAGCGGACCTGACGGACGCGGCCGGCGAGGTCGCCGAGCTCCGCGGCCGCGACCTCCCGGTGCGCGGGCGGCCGCGGCGCGAACACGACGTCCATGCCGAAGGCGAGCGCACGCTCGGCCACCGCCTTGCCGATCCGCCCGAAACCGGCCAGGCCCAGGGTCGCGCCGCGCACGTCCCGGCCCACGAGCAGGTCCGGCGCCCAGCCGTGGAAGCGCCCCTCGCGCACCATCCGCTCGCCCTCGTGGACGCGGCGGGTCACCCCGAGGATCAGGAGCATCGCGATGTCCGCGGTGGCGTCCGTGAGCACGTCCGGGGTGTTGCCGACGGCGATCCCCCGCCGCGTCGCGGCGGCCACGTCCACGTTGTTGTAGCCGACCGCGTAGTTGGCGATGCCCCTGATCCGCGCGTCGGCGAGCACGTCGGCGGTGAACTTCTGGTCCAGGGCCGCGACGACGACGTCGTAGTCCCCCGAGGCCACCAGCCGCGCGAGCGCGGCGTCCCCTCCGACGTCGGCGCCGTTCACCACCTCTCCGGCCTCGCGCAGCATCCCGAGCCCGGGCTCAGGGAGGCGGGTCATGAGCAGGAAACGGGGGGTCACGGCGGGGCCTCACTCTCGGATCGGGGGGAGGACGCGGCGTCGTCCGGCGTGACCAGGCTAACCGCGGACGGCGGGTGCGGCCCGGTCCGACGCCCCTTATGATTGACTCTCGTCAATCATTGACTCATGTCAATCACCGCGCCGCCCCTCCCGCCGAAGGACCCCATGACCCCAACCTCCCCCGCCCCCGAGGCCGTCGCGCCGGCCGGCGCCCCCTCGCTCGAGCGCGCCGCCGCCGACGCCGCGCGCCACCGCTCCGTGCTCCAGGCCCTGACCGGCCTCCTGCTGGGCATGTTCGTCTCGATGATCGCCAACACGGTGGTCTCGACCTCGATGCCGGTGATCATCCACGACATCGGCGGCGACCAGACCGCCTACACCTGGGTCATCACCTCGGCCCTGCTCGCCACGGCCATCGCCACCCCGATCTGGGGCAAGCTGGCCGACCTCGTCAACCGCAAGGTCCTCTTCCAGGTCGCCCTGGCGATCTTCGTCGCCGCCTCCGCGGCGGCCGGGTTCACCCACGATCCGACCTTCCTGATCGTCTGCCGCACCGTGCAGGGCCTGGGCGGCGGCGGCCTCGTCGCGCTCAGCCAGGTGATCATGGCGGACATCATCAGCCCGCGTGAGCGCGGCCGCTACATGGGCCTGTTCGGCGCCGTGATGGCCGTGGCCACGGTGGGCGGCCCGCTCGCCGGCGGCGTGATCACCGACCTGTGGGGCTGGCGCTGGAACTTCTTCGTGGCGGTGCCCTTCGCCGTCGTCGCCCTGGTGATGGTGCAGCGCACCCTCCACCTCCCGCACCGCGAGCGCCAGAAGGTGTCCATCGACTACCTCGGCATCGTGTTCCTGACCGCGGCCACCGCGCTGCTGCTGATCTGGGTCACCAGCGCCGGCCGCGACTTCGACTGGGCCAGCACCACCACCGCGTGGATGCTCGGCGGCGCCGCCGTCGCCACCGTCCTGTTCGTCGTGACCGAGCTGCGCGTCGCCGAGCCGCTCATCCCGCTCACCCTCTTCCGCGACCGCACCTTCACCCTCGCGACGATCGCCTCGATCGCCACGGGCCTGGCCATGTTCGGCTCCTCCGTCTACCTGGCCCAGTACATGCAGCTGGCCCGCGGCGCGACGCCGACCCAGGCCGGCCTCATGACCATCCCGATGATCCTCGGCCTGCTCGTGTCCTCCACGGTGATCGGCGGCCTCATCACCCGCACCGGCGTGTGGAAGCGCTGGCTCGTGATCGGCGCCGTCCTGCTGATCGCCGGCACCGCCCTGCTCGGCACCCTGCACTACGACACCTCCTTCTGGCTGGTGTCCCTCTACATGTTCCTGCTCGGCGCCGGCGTCGGCATGACCATGCAGAACCTCGTGCTCGTGGTGCAGAACACCACCGACCCGCGGCAGATGGGCGTCGCCAGCTCCGGCGTCACCTTCTTCCGCACCCTGGGCGGCAGCATCGGTGTCGCCGTGATGGGCGCCGTGGTCTCCAACGTGGTCCCGGACCGCATCGAGGAGCGCCGCGCGGACCTCGCCGCGGCCCTGCGCAGCCTGGGCCCGGACGCCGCCGAGTGGTCCGAGAGCCTGCAGTCCAGCACCCTGCCACGCGTGGCAGAGATGCCCGACGGCCTGCGCTCGATCTTCGAGGACGTCTACGCCACCGGCATCTCCCACGCGTTCCTCGTGGGCGTGCCCCTCGCAATCGTCGCGCTGATCGCGATCCTGTTCCTGCCGAACATCCCGCTGGGTCGCATGACCACCTCCGAGCGCCTCCACGCCACCCGCGCCGACCTGGCCACCCACTCCACGGCCGAGGCCATGCAGACGCTGCCCGCGACCGGTCCGATCCCCGTGGTGACCGCGGCGCAGGGGCAGCATCCCGCCGAGGACCCGGAGGAGTCCCGGGCGGTGGCGGCCGAGCGCCCGGCGACGGCGTCGCCGGTGG
>NZ_KV825032.1:0-1893 GCF_001816085.1 Micrococcus sp. HMSC31B01 | reverse complement strand
CCCGCGGGGGTCCGGCCCTTCGTCATGCCGCTCCGACTCAGTCCAGGTAGTCCCGGAGCACCTGCGAGCGGGAGGGGTGACGCAGCTTGGACATGGTCTTCGACTCGATCTGGCGGATCCGCTCGCGCGTCACTCCATAGACCTTGCCGATCTCATCCAGCGTCTTGGGCTGTCCGTCGGTCAGGCCGAAGCGCATGGCGACGACACCGGCCTCGCGCTCGGAGAGCGTGTCGAGCACCGAGTGCAGCTGCTCCTGGAGCAGCGTGAAGGAGACGGCGTCCGCGGGCACGACGGCCTCGGAGTCCTCGATCAGGTCGCCGAACTCGGAGTCGCCGTCCTCGCCGAGCGGGGTGTGCAGGGAGATGGGCTCGCGGCCGTACTTCTGCACCTCCACGACCTTCTCCGGGGTCATGTCCAGCTCCTTGGCCAGCTCCTCCGGGGTGGGCTCGCGGCCGAGGTCCTGGAGCATCTGCCGCTGCACGCGGGCCAGCTTGTTGATGACCTCCACCATGTGCACCGGGATGCGGATGGTGCGGGCCTGGTCCGCCATGGCGCGGGTGATGGCCTGACGGATCCACCACGTGGCATACGTGGAGAACTTGAAGCCCTTGGTGTAGTCGAACTTCTCGACGGCGCGGATCAGGCCGAGGTTGCCCTCCTGGATGAGGTCCAGGAACAGCATGCCGCGGCCGGTGTAGCGCTTGGCCAGGGAGACCACCAGACGCAGGTTGGCCTCGAGCAGGTGGTTCTTGGCCTTGCGCCCGTCCGCGATGATCAGCTGGATGTCCCGGCGCTCGCGGTAGTCGTCGGAGGCCTCGTGCTGCACGACGTGCTCGGCGTAGAGGCCGGCCTCGATGCGCATGGCCAGGTCCACCTCCTGCTCGGCGTTGAGCAGGGCGACCTTGCCGATCTGCTTCAGGTAGTCCTTCACCGGGTCCGCCGTGGCACCCGCCACGACCACCTGCTGCACCGGGGCGTCGTCCTCGGAGTCGTCCATGACGAACGCGCCCTTGGACTGGGCCACCTTCTGGCCCGTGGCGGCCTTCGTGCCGGTCACGGCCTCCGCGTCCATCGCCGGGCGCTCCGGAGCGTCCGAGCCGTCCGCGTCCGCGTCGTCCGAGTCCTCGGTGGCGGTCTCGTCCTCCACCACGTCCTCCTCGACGGCGTCGGCGGCCTCGGTGCGCTCGCGCGCCTCGACGAACTCCTCGTCGTCCTCGGCCTGCTCGGCGGAGCCGGCGGAGGCGGTGGCCTTCTTGCCCCGGGTCGTGGCGGTCTTCTTCGCGGCGGTGGTCTTGGCCGTGGCGGTGGTCTTGGCCGCGGTGGGCTTCCGGGTCGCCTTCTTCTTGGCCGTCGGCGTGGCAGCGGTCTTGGTCGCCGCCGACTTCGTCGCGGTCGTCCGCGTCGTGGCGCCCTTGGTCGTGGCGCTCTTCGTGGCTGCCGACTTCTTGGCTGCCGTGGAGCGGGTGCGCGTGGTCGTGGCCTCGGAGGCAGTGGTCTCCTTGCCGTCCTGCACACCGCTGGTCGTCGAAGTGGTCACTCGAGGCCTTTCCGTCTCGTCCGCGGCCACCCGCGGATCCTTGCAGTCCATAGACACGTGACCCTGTCAAGTCGCGGCCTCGGACGACCGACGTCGTCCGGGCCCGCCGACTGCAGGGTCCGTGAGTGCCAACGACGGCTGAGACCGATCTATTCCGAACCCGGGAAACGGGTTGCGGTCGGCCGTGCCGTCGTGAAGCCGCATCATTCTCTCATGGGCCGCCACCGTCGGGCCGCCACGCGGTGGCCGGGTCGGTCGCCCAGCCGGCGACGCACCCCGCGGCCACGATGCGTCGCAGGACGGAGACGAACGGGTCGCCGGGGCTCAGCGCCGCCGCCGCGGTCAGGTGGGCGTCC
>NZ_KV825031.1:0-8929 GCF_001816085.1 Micrococcus sp. HMSC31B01 | reverse complement strand
CGGGCGCTGGGCCGAGGGTCCTCGTCCGCCGGCAGTCCCGGCCTGCCCGGACGGGGCGGCGCGTGATCGGCGCGGTCCCGGGTGAGCCGGGCATGGACCTGCTGGGCGCCCTCGCGTCCGGCCGCCTTGACCCCGCCGCCGGTGCCTCCACTGCCCGATCCCCGCACGCCGCCGTGGACGGGCCCGAGCGGCCGGTCTGCTCGCGTCGTGGCTGCACCGCGGAGGCCGCCTGGGCCCTGGAGTGGAACAACCCGCGCGTCCACGCCCCGGACCGCGTGAAGACCTGGCTGGCCTGCACGGACCATCGGCCCTTCCTGGACGACTTCCTGAGCGCCCGCGGCTTCCTGCGGCGCTCCCGCCCGCTCGATCCGGCCGCCACGCAGGCGCCCGAGGTCGACACGCCCGAGACCCCGCAGGAGCCCCCGCGCCCATGAGCATCCCCGCCCCCATGACGGACCCGACCGCCCGCGACGCCGAACGCCTTCCTGCCCTGCGCTTCGGCTTCCTCGCCACCGGCCCGTGGATCCTCGGCTTCGTGGTGTGCGTCCTCTTCGCGTTCCTGTGCCATGCGCTCGCGCAGTGGCAGTGGGACCGCCGCGTGGAGGTCCAGCACCGCGTCAACCGCGTCCTGGAGAACTACGACGACGACCCGGTTCCGTTCGCCGAGGCCTCCCGGCTGTTCACCGCGTTCCAGACCGACGACGAGTGGACGCCCGTGACACTGACCGGCGAGTACCTCGTCGACGAGACGCTCATCGTCCGCAACCGCCCCCGGGCCGGCCAGCCCGGCTACGAGGTGCTCGTGCCGTTCCGGACGGACGAGGGCCCCGTCGTCGTGGTGGACCGCGGCTGGCTCCCGGTGGGCAACAGTCCGGGTCAGCCGGACGCCGTGCCGGCCCCGCCCGCCGGCCACGCCGAGGTCGTGGTGCGGGTCAAGCCCGGGGAGCCGGCCCTGGACCGCGACGCCCCGGACGGTCAGGTGCCCTCGATCGACCTCGCCGAGATCGCCGACACCGTGGGCGGGCCCGTGGCCGGGACGGCCTACGGGATCATGGTCACGGAGGACCCGGCGGTGGAGCCGATGCCGCAGAAGCTCGTCGAGCCCACCCTCGACGAGGGCCCGCACCTGTCCTACGCGATCCAGTGGTACCTGTTCGCGGCCATGGGCTTCGGGGTGTGGGGGTACTCCGCGTGGATGCGCGCCCGCAACGACCGGGCCGACGCCCTCGACGACGCCGCGGACGACGGGCTGCTCTCCGCGCACCGGGTCCCCCGCGCCAAGCCGGCCCGGCGGCGGCGCGACGGGCGGCTCACGGACGAGGAGGCCGAGGATGCGCTCTTCGACTGAGCCGGCCCTCCGCCTCGGCGGCCCGCGGACTCAGGCGAGGGTGATGAGGTCCCTGTAGTCGTCGTTCCAGAGGTCCTCGACCCCGTCCGGCAGCAGCACCACGCGCTCGGGGTCGAGCGCCTCGACGGCGCCCTCGTCGTGGGTCACGAGCACCACGGCGCCCTCGTACTGGCGCAGTGCGTGGAGGATCTCCTCACGGCTGGCGGGGTCGAGGTTGTTCGTGGGCTCGTCCAGCAGCAGCACGTTCGCACTCGAGGCCACGAGCGTGGCCAGCGCCAGGCGGGTCTTCTCGCCGCCGGAGAGGACGCGGGCGGGCTTGTCGACGTCGTCGCCCTGGAAGAGGAACGATCCGAGCAGCGTGCGCGCCTGGGTGTCGCCGAGCTGCGGGGCGGCGTGGCGCATGTTGTCCAGGACCGACGCGTCCTGGTCCAGGGTGTCGTGCTCCTGGGCGAAGTAACCCAGCTTGAGCCCGTGGCCCGCCTGCACCTCCCCGGTGTCCGGGGTCTCCTCCCCGGCGAGCATGCGCAGCAGCGTCGTCTTGCCGGCGCCGTTGTAGCCCAGGATCACCACGCGCGAGCCGCGGTCGATCGCCAGGTCCACTCCCGTGAAGATCCCGAGCGAGCCGTAGGACTTGGAGAGGTTCTCGGCGCGCAGCGGCGTCTTGCCGGAGGCCTGCGGGGTGGGGAAGCGGATCGCGGCCACGCGGTCGACCGCGCGCTCGCCCTCGACGCCGCGCATGAGCCGCTCGGCGCGCTTGATCATGTTCTGCGCGGCGGTGGCCTTGGTCGCCTTGGCACGCATCTTCTCGGCCTGGGCCATGAGGGCCGAGGCCTTCTTCTCCGCGTTGGCGAACTCCCGCCGGCGGCGCGCCTCGTCCTGCTGGCGCTGGGCGAGGTAGTTCTTCCACGTCATGTTGTAGACGTCCATGGTCTGCCGGTTCGCGTCCAGGTAGAGGACCTTGTTCACGGTCATCTCCATGAGCTCGACGTCGTGCGAGATCATCAGGAGGCCGCCGGAGTAGGTCTTCAGGTAGTCGCGCAGCCACACGATCGAGTCGTGGTCGAGGTGGTTGGTGGGCTCGTCCAGCAGCAGGATGTCCGCGTCGGAGAAGAGGATGCGGGCGAGCTCCACGCGGCGGCGCTGGCCGCCGGAGAGGGTGTGCAGCGGCTGGTCCAGGACGCGGTCCGGCAGGCCGAGGTTGGACGTGATCCGGGCGGCCTCGGACTCGGCCGCGTAGCCGCCGCGGGCCTCGAACTCCGCCTCCAGGCGGGAGTAGCGGTTCATCGCCCGCTCCCGCTCGGCGTCGTCGACGGCGGCCATGCCGGCCTCGGCCTCCCGCATGCGGCGGATCGTCTGGTCCAGGTCGCGGGCGGAGAGGATGCGGTCGCGGCCGGACTGGTCCATGTCCTCGACCTTGGGGTCCTGGGGCAGGTAGCCGATGCGCCCGGTCCGGGTCACGGTGCCCGCCGTGGGCTGCCCGCCGCCGGCCAGGACCTTGGTCAGCGTCGTCTTGCCGGCGCCGTTGCGCCCCACGAGGCCGACCTTGTCCCCCTTGTCCACGCGGAAGTTCACCTCGTCCATGAGGAGACGGGCGCCCACGCGCAGTTCGACATCGGTGACGGTCAGCATGGGGGTGTCAGACTCCAGGGGTCGAGGGAAGAACAGGGGTGCACCGGCGGGGTCCGGCCGATCTCGACGGGCGGGGGCCAGCGCGGTGCCGGGCCAGTCTAGTCCGTCTACACTCTGGCCCCATGAGCTTCAACGAGAACGTGCAGATCGACGCCGGCCGGGCCCGATCGGGCGGTGGCGGCGGGCTGGGGGGCCGGGGCATCGCCATCGGCGGTGGCGGCGGCCTGCTCGCGTTGCTGCTCGCGATCTTCGCCCCCGGGCTGGCCGAGCAGCTCGGGATCGACACGGGCGGCGGGTCCGTCGGCCAGAGTCAGTACCAGCAGCAGACGGGCTCGGGCGGCCAGAGCCAGCCCCTCTCGGACGAGGAGTGCGCCAGCGGTGCGGACGCCAACCAGAACACGGACTGCCGCGTCGTCGCGACCACCGAGGCCGCGGACGAGTTCTGGGGCGAGTACCTCGCCCAGTTCTCGGACATCCAGTGGCGCCAGCCGCAGCTGACCCTGTTCCAGGGCGGCGTGAGCACCGGCTGCGGCAGCGCCTCCTCGGCCACGGGCCCGTTCTACTGCCCGGCGGACGAGTCCATGTACTTCGACACCGCGTTCTTCGAGACGCTGCAGACCGATTTCGGCGCCGAGGGCGGACCGCTGGCGGAGGAGTACATCGTGGCGCACGAGTACGGCCACCACGTTCAGCAGGTGACCGGCTACCTGCAGCACTCGAAGGACGGGACCACCGGCCCCACCTCCGGCGCCGTGCGCGCAGAGCTGCAGGCCGACTGCTTCGCCGGCATGTGGGCCGGGCATGCCACCTCCACCGTGGACCCCGAGTCCGGTGAGCCGTTCCTGAAGCCGATCTCGCAGGACCAGCTGCGCCAGGCCATCGACGCGGCCTCCGCCGTGGGCGATGACCGCATCCAGTCCACCCACACCGGGCGGGTGGACCCCGAGGCGTTCACGCACGGCACCTCCGAGCAGCGCATGGCCTGGTTCATGCGCGGCTACCAGAGCGCCCAGCAGGAGCCCGACATCCGCCAGTGCGACACGTTCCGGGCCCCCTCCCTGGACATCTGAGCCGAGAGCACCGCGCCTGCGGGTCCGTCCGCACTCCCCCACGACGACGGCGGCCCCTCACCTCCTGGGCGAAGGTGAGGGGCCGCCGTCGTCGTCCGGACCGGATCAGATGTTGAAGCCAAGGGCGCGCATCTGGTCGCGCCCGTCCTCGGTGATCCGCTCGGGGCCCCACGGGGGCATCCAGACCCAGTTCAGCCGCCACTCGTCCACCATGGTGCCGATCGCGCGGGAGACCTGGTCCTCGATCTCGTCCGTGAGCGGGCAGGCCGCGGTGGTCAGGGTCATGTCCACGAGCAGCGCGCCGTCGTCGGCGTAGTGCAGCCCGTAGAGCAGACCCAGGTCCACGACGTTGACGCCCAGCTCCGGGTCGATCACGTCCTTGAGGGCCTCACGGATGTCCTCCGTGGGCACCTGGTTCGCGGTCTCCGTCATCTCAGGCCCCCGCCGCGGCCTTCTCGAAGCGGGCGTAGCCCTCGGCCTCGAGCTGCTCGGCGAGCTCCGGGCCGCCGGACTCGGCGACGCGGCCGTCCACCAGCACGTGCACGTGGTCCGGCTTGATGTAGTTGAGGATCCGCGTGTAGTGGGTGATCAGCAGGGTGCCCATCTCGTTCTGCGCCTGGGCGCGGTTGACGCCCTCGGAGACGATGCGCAGCGCGTCGACGTCGAGGCCGGAGTCGGTCTCGTCGAGGATCGCGAACTTGGGCTTGAACAGCTCGAGCTGGAGGATCTCGGCGCGCTTCTTCTCGCCGCCGGAGAAGCCCTCGTTGACGTTGCGGTTCATGAACGCCGGGTCGATCTGCAGGGCCTCGAAGGCGCCCTTGACGTCCTTGGTCCAGGTGCGCAGCGAGGGGGCCTCGCCGTCAAGCGCGGTCTTGGCGGTGCGCAGGAAGTTGGTCATGGTGACGCCCGGGATCTCCACGGGGTACTGCATGGCCAGGAAGAGGCCGGCCTGGGCGCGCTCGTCGACGCCCATCTCCAGCACGTCCTCGCCGTCGAGGGTGATGGAGCCGGAGGTGACCTCGTAGCGCGGGTGGCCGGCGATGGTCGAGGCCAGGGTGGACTTGCCGGAGCCGTTCGGGCCCATGATCGCGTGGGTCTCGCCCGTCTCGATGGTCAGGGAGAGGCCCTTCAGGATCTCCTTGGGGCCGTTCTCGGTCGCGATCTGCACGTGCAGGTCGGTGATCTGCAGGGTTGCCATGGTGGTTCTCCTCGGGTGGAAGGCGGTGGGGTCTGCGGGGCGTCGGTCAGAGCTGCGCGATGCGGAGCTCGTCCTCCATGACGGCGGTCAGCTCGTCCTCGACGTCGCCGATGCCGATCTTCTGGATGATCTCGTTGAGGAAGCCGCGCACGATCAGGCGGCGGGCCTCGGTCTCGGAGATGCCGCGGGCCATCAGGTAGAACAGCTGGGTCTCGTCGAAGCGGCCGGTCGCGGACGCGTGGCCCGCCCCCTCGATCACGCCGGTCTCGATCTCCAGGTTCGGCACCGAGTCCGCGCGCGCCCCGTCGGAGAGCAGCAGGTTCTGGTTCTTCTCGTACGTGTCCGTGCCCTCGGCCTCCTTGCGGATCAGCACGTCGCCCACCCACACGGTGCGCGCGTCCGTGCCCTGCAGGGCGCCCTTGTAGAGCACGTTCGAGACGCAGTCCGGCTGGTTGTGGTCCACGAACAGGCGGTTCTCGAGGTGCTGACCGGCGTCGGCGAAGTACAGGCCGTACATCTCGGCCTCGCCGCGCTCCGCGGCGAACCGCGCGGTCGGGGTCAGCCGCACCACGCCGCCGCCGTAGGACACGGCCACGTGCTTGAAGTGCGCGTTCGTGGCGACCGAGGCCTGCTGGGCCGAGACGTGCACGGCATCGCCCTCCCAGGCTTGCAGTGCGACCACGTTCAGGCGGGCGTCGCGGCGCACGTCGAACTCGACGTTCTGGGCCAGCACGGCGGTGCCGCGGTGGGCGATCACGACGTCGGCCTGCGCGTTCTCCTCCACGAGCACGGTCAGGTGCATCGCGGCCGGGTCGGCGGAGGAGCCGACGACGTCGATGCGCACCGGCTCGGCGACCTCACCGGAGATCGTCACGACGGTGGCCTCGGAGACCGAGTTCCAGGCCGCGGCGGACACGCGGTCGTCCGGGGTCAGGACGGAGCCGACGCGGGCGTCGTCGCGGGCCACGGTCTCCACCGTGACGCCGGCCTGCTCGGCCACGGTCACGGCGGGGGCGGCACCGGTCAGGCGCGCGTCGTCGCCCTCGGGCAGGTGCAGCCCGCCCAGGCGCTTGAGCGGGGTGAAGCGCCAGTCCTCCTCGCGCCCCGTGAGCACGGGGAAGTCGGACAGCTCGAAGGAGCTGAGGCGATCGGCGCGCGAGCCCGCGGCGTTGCGCTCCCGGCCCCCGGCCCGGGCGGCCGGGTTCTGCGCGGCGGTGAGCTTCTCGCCCTCCTCGCCCATGCCCGGGATCATGGTCCGCTGGGTGTTCTCAACGGTGTCGGTCATGTCAGCCCACCGATCCTTCCATCTGCAGTTCGATCAGCTTGTTGAGCTCGAGCGCGTACTCCATGGGCAGCTCGCGGGCGATCGGCTCGATGAAGCCGCGCACGATCATGGCCATGGCCTCGTCCTCGGACATGCCGCGGCTCATGAGGTAGAAGAGCTGCTCCTCGGACACCTTCGAGACGGTCGCCTCGTGGCCGAGGGTCACGTCGTCCTCGCGGATGTCGATGTACGGGTAGGTGTCGGAGCGGGAGACCGTGTCCACGAGCAGGGCGTCGCACACCACCGAGTTGGCGGAGCCGTTCGCGCCCTCGGCGATCTGCACCAGGCCGCGATAGGCGGCGCGGCCGCCGCTGCGGGCCACGGACTTGGACACGATCGAGGAGTTCGTGTGCGGGGCCATGTGCACCATCTTGGAGCCGGTGTCCTGGTGCTGGTCCTTGCCCGCGAACGCGACGGAGAGGGTCTCGCCGGTGGCGTGCTCGCCGGTCAGGTACACGGCCGGGTACTTCATGGTCACCTTGGAGCCGATGTTGCCGTCGATCCACTCCATGGTGCCGCCGGCCTCGACCACGGCGCGCTTGGTCACGAGGTTGTACACGTTCGTGGACCAGTTCTGGATGGTGGTGTAGCGCACGCGCGCGTTCTTCTTCACCACGATCTCGACGACGGCCGAGTGCAGCGAGTCGGACTGGTAGATCGGGGCGGTGCAGCCCTCGATGTAGTGCACGTACGAGTCCTCGTCCGCGATGATCAGCGTCCGCTCGAACTGGCCCATGTTCTCCGTGTTGATGCGGAAGTAGGCCTGCAGCGGGATCTCCACGTGCACGCCCTTGGGCACGTACACGAAGGAGCCGCCGGACCACACGGCCGTGTTCAGGGAGGCGAACTTGTTGTCGCCGACCGGGATCACGGTGCCGAAGTACTCCTCGAAGATCTCCGGGTGCTCCTTGAGCGCGGTGTCGGTGTCGAGGAACACGACGCCCTGCTCCTCCAGGTCCTCACGGATCTGGTGGTAGACGACCTCGGACTCGTACTGGGCGGCGACGCCGGCCACGAGACGCTCGCGCTCGGCCTCCGGGATGCCCAGGCGCTCGTAGGTGTTGCGGATGTCCTCGGGCAGGTCCTCCCAGGTCTTGGCCTGGCCCTCGGTGGAGCGCACGAAGTACTTGATGTTGTCGAAGTCGATGCCGGACAGGTCCGGGCCCCACGCCGGCATCGGCTTGCGCTCGAAGTACTTGAGGGCCTTCAGGCGCAGGTCGCGCATCCACTCCGGCTCGTCCTTCTTGCCGGAGATGTCGCGCACGACGTCCTCGTTCAGACCGCGGACGGCCTTCTCGCCGGCCGCGTCGGAGTCGGCCCAGCCGTACTGGTAGGCGCCGATGGCGTTGAGCTCGGGGTTCTTGTCGAGGATCTCCTGGATCACGCCGGGGTCGGCGGTCTCCGTGGAGTCCCGCTGGACGATCTGGTCGGTCATCTCAGCCTCTCTCACTAGTCACTGCGGTCGGGGTCGGTCGGGTGGTCGGCGGGAGCCGGGGCGTGGCCCGCGCGGCTCAGTCGCGGCCCAGCGGCACGTGTGTGGTGCACACGTGGGCGCCGGCGGCGAGGGTCGAGAGCCGGCGCACGTCCACCTCGAGCAGGCGGGCGAACAGCGCGGTCTCCTCTTCACAGAACTCCGGATGGCGCGCGGGAATTCCCTGGAACGGGCAGTGCCCCTGGCAGACCTGGTCCGCGCGGAGGGTGGGCGCCAGGCCCGCGCCGAAGTGGCGCAGCGTGCCGGCGTAGCCGGCCTCGTCGAGGACCCGCGCGAGGATGCGGGTGCGGTCCTGCAGCGCGGTCTCCCGGCCGTCGACGGCGGCCGTGAAGCGCTCCTCGATCTCCCGGAAGGCGTGGCGCGCGGTGCGGCGCACCTCCTCCTCCCCGCCGAGCTCCTCGAGGCGGGCCAGGGTGTCCAGGGCGACGGCGAGGTGGTCCTTGGGCAGGTGCTCCTGCGCGTGCGAGGTGACCACGTAGCGGCGGGAGGGCCGTCCCGCGCCGCGGGCCGCGGTGACCCGCTTGACCTCGACGAGCGAGTCCTCCTCGAGCGCGTCCAGATGGCGGCGCACGGCGGCCGCGGTCAGCTCCAGCTCCCGACCGATCTCGGCCGCGCTCACGGGTCCACGCGTCAGGACCAGCTGCAGCACACGCTCGCGCGTGCCCTCGGCCGGGGCCGGAGCGGGGGGCGACGCAGACTGATCCGAATACACCACGCCATCATGACCTATTGATCTGGAACGGTTCAAGTGAGGCTCGCCTGGCTTGATGACGCCCGCGGCGGAACCCGCGTCAGACCGGGCGCCCCGGCCCCACGAGCCGGGGTCGCAGGGCCCGAGGACTAGATGTAGGAGGGCATGACGTTGTTG